>JBNKZP010000058.1:0-9778 GCA_050301675.1 Puniceicoccaceae bacterium | reverse complement strand
TATTACAGGCAGCTCTCTACAAACCACCCCGGACGACGCAGTGCCCAACGCTTCCGGTAACAATTGCTTTGCAAGGGCGCTTGGGTACATCTCAATCTTTCAAAAAAAGAACATTTTGACCATTAGGCCTGTTCAATTGTTTAGGTTATAGAAGGAAATAGCTAGATACCGCCAGCCGGGAAGGAAAAGTGCTGATTCGAAAAAGAGACGGAAGTCTTTTTTCTCTCGTCCCGGAACCAGAACTGGAGTCTCCATTTGATGTTGAAGGAATTGTAACTGACATGGACACTACGGAATTTATATCCATTCTAAGAGAAGAAAGAGGTAAATTATAAAAGCGCCTGCGATAAAAAAACTTGTCCATTAAAAAGCGTCGGCACATAGTCCGCAATCGTGTCACATTTTGTCCGGTTATTTTTTATTACTTCAGTTATCTGCCTGTTAGCCCACACGCTAAAGGCGGCCTTGCCTGAATTGAGTTCCATTGAGCCTATTGAATACGACGAAAAAGCTCAGCGGCTGATTGCTCGTGGAGACGCTCGGCTGGACTTTAAGGACACTCGCATCAGTGCGGATCGCATCACTTACTATCAAAAGTTCGGCCTCGCGGATGCATCGGGTAATGTTGCGATCATGAAAGAGGGCTACCGGCTGATTGCAGACCGTATTAATTATGAAAGAGAGGGAAACATTTTTTCCATCGATAATCTGCGCACCGGTCAGTGGCCGGTTTATGTTTCCGGTGAAAATGCCGGAGGCACTGTCGAGCATACCCTATTTGAAGACATCACTGTGTATTATGGAGAACCTAACTTTCTGACGCCCAGCATCAGCGCTCACACAATGGAATATTTCGATGAAGACGGTGGCACATTAAAGCTAGGGCCCACCACTTTTAAAGTCGGCAACATTCCACTGATGGTTTTGCCTGGGTATACTCATAAGTTAAAAAGCGGCTCGCCTTTCTTTATCGACACGGACTTCGGTACTCGAAGCGAACTAGGCACCTATTTCCAAACAACCACTCTGTTCTTTGTAAATCCATGGCTTCGCCTGGGAGCAAATCTGGATGTCTATACAAAGAGAGGCGTTCTTGCAGGACCAACGGCTCAGTACTTCTATGACTCAACAACTCAAACGATTAACGGCGCACTAAGTACCGCCTATCTGAACGACCAGGACAACTCTCCCAATGATATAAATAACGAGCCAATTGATCCTGATCGAGGATTCGTGGAATGGCGGCATCAACACCATATTGGCCAACGTATCAACATCACCGCCGCTGCAAGCTACTGGTCTGACTCGGAAGTAACCCGAGATTTCCGCCAGGACTATTTCAGAGACAATCAACAGCCAGATACCTTTGTTGAAGGCGTCTATGCCGGCGATAATTATCTCTTTTCAGCCTTCGGACGGTTTCGCCCCAATGAATTCCAACTAATTCAGGAACGCTTGCCCGAAATACGATTTGACATGCTGCCGGTACCCATTTGGGAAACAGGCGCTTACCAGCGTTTTTCGACCAGCTACGCACACTTGCGCGAAGAATTTGATCCAGTTGTGCCCAGTATAACCCAAAACAGCGAATCCGATAGATTTGACCTTACCTACCGGCTGGAACGCCCCACTCCACTCAACGACTGGCTATCATTCACTCCACTGGTGGGTGCACGGCTTACACACTATGAAAATCAGAAATTTGACCCTACTTTTTACGATGTCAGTTCAGGGCTTGCTGATTCACCAGACGATTCTTATACCCGCGATTTATACGAGTTCGGCTTTGATCTGGAAGCGCGAGCGTACGCAACCTATTCCACAATCAATCGCACCTGGGATGTGAACGGCCTTCGCCACCTGCTACGCCCCGTCTTGCGCTACCGCTATATATCCGATCCGGGCACAGAAAACGAAATTGCTCCGATCGACCGAACCGCATTTAATCTTAACCGACCTTTACTCAACCTCAGCGACCTGAGAAACATCGACACCATTTCTGAGACACACCTGGCGCGACTTGGTATCGAAAACTTCTTCCAGACACGTTCCAAAGACTATGGTTCTAGAACACTTGCCACGTTGAACTTCTACCAGGACATCTTGTTTAAACGAGGCACACGCTATGATGGTGACAAAGAAAAACCGTTTCATGCCTCATGGGTAGAACTTATTTTGACACCCGCCCCATGGCTTAAGTTCGACCTCGCAAGCCGGTTTAAGACAGAAAGCGCCAAGCTCGAAGAATTGCGCTCACGTGCCGTCATTACCAGTGGTGAAATATGGGAAATTGGACTTTCGACAGACTTTCTGCGCGACCGCATCGACCAGTTTCGTATTGATTTCATGTGCCGTGTGAACGAACGCATCTCACTTCTGACAGAGGCAAGCTACGATTTGGAAACCGAACAGTTCACCCGGACCGAAATTGCCCTTGCAACAAAACTGAACAACACCTGGACGATCATCTATTCAGTTATTTTCCGCCAGGATGCAATCCGGGAAGACGACGTACAATTTTCGGTGCGCGTCAACCTAGCAGACCTCTAACCCGCCCCTGCAAAGCCAGAATCAACATCGAACATTGAACGCCGAATAAAACAAAGGTACTAAATTCCAAGCCAAACAACATTATGGAAGAAGCACTGGCGCCAGTAAAAAACTTAGCCATCCGGCTGCCTATATTTGAAGGCCCTCTCGATCTATTGCTCTACCTGATCCGACGCAACGAGATCGATATTTACGACATTCCGATAGAAACCGTTACCAGACAGTATATTGATATCATCGATTCCATGGAAAACCTAGACCTTGAGATTGCCGGTGAGTTTTTTGTTATGGCAGCAACACTCATGTATATCAAGAGCCGTATGCTTCTGCCACAACAGGACCGGGAACAAAATCAGGACATAGAGGACGACGCTATGGATCCGCGCTGGGAACTCGTACAGCAACTTCTCGAATATAAGAAATTCAAAGAGGCCGCTGACCAAATAGAAGACCTGATCCTCAACAACAGCGACCGGATCGCCCGAAAAGGACTCAAAGACGCCACTCATATCCAGGAACGTCCGCTCAAACCAGTCGACCGCAGAGACCTCTGGAATACCTTTAATCAAGTGCTGCGGCGATTATCAGAACGTATTTCCACCGGCGAGATTCACGCAGAGCACGTCACGATTGCCGATCGCATGGAATTTATCCTCGACCACCTTAAGAAAAAGCCGGAATTCCTATTCACCGAACTATTCGAACAAACCACAACAATCACCATAATCGTAGCGACATTTTTGGCCGTGCTCGAGCTCACGCGTCTGGGTGAATTGAATATTTACCAAGATCAGGCATTTGCCGACATCCGTTGCAAACGCAGTTAAATTTAAACCATCAGGCAAGAAAGCGCTTGCTAAAATAACTCCATGGATTACCAAATTAATACTGCTTTCTTGTTTAAATAACTGTAACCTCTTAGCTACAAAGTAATGCATCAAAATGAGTGAAATGCCCAACAATCCCTTTCTGGAAGGCAGCGAAGAAATTTCCGATGAAGAAGCCCGGGCTGCTGCAAGAGCGCTCGCAGAAGAAGCAGAAGCAGTACGCTCAAGAGTTCATGAAATCAAAGAAAAAGCTGCAAAAGCAAGAGCTGCAAAAGAAGCTGCCCGGAAAGCAGAAATAGCCAGAATCGAGGCCGAAATCAAGGCAGCACGCGAGCAGGTAATCAAAACCGTCGCCAGCATCCCAAAAGCCTCTGACAAACCGACACTTCGTCCGGCTCCACCGCCAACATCCGAAGCTGCAGTGCTAAGCTCCGGCACCCTGGAAACCGCAGGCTCCGGTGGAAGTAAATTATTGGAAGAACCCGTTAGTCTGTTGAGCTTTATCTGCGACTTAGCTGCTGCTGCTGCTGCGATTACATTTGTCTTCCTTATTTTTAAAGAGATGTGACACTGAATGATAAAAGGTTTGAAATGATAGAATCGAAATCGAGCCAGACCACATTAGTCAATCGATTTGGATTTCGATGACGATTTCGATTCAAGCCTTTCCAGAATTGGTGATAACATAACGACTAAACCAGCACAAACAACAACCTGAGAATATGTCCGGAACCATTAAAGAAATCGACAACGCAACTTTCGACGCAGAAATCAACACTTCCATCCCGGTAATTGTTGATTTCTGGGCGCCCTGGTGTGGCCCGTGTAAAGCAATCGCTCCGATCCTCGAAGAGCTTGCCAGCGAACTGGGCGATGCTGTCAAGATCTGTAAAGTCAACGTGGACAACAATAAGGAAATAGCCCAGAAGTTCGAGATTCAGGCAATTCCAACCTTATTGATTTTCAAGGACAATGAAGTAGTCGACAGAGTCGTCGGCCTCATTTCAAAAGAGGGCTTAAAAGCAAAAGTAGCGTAAGTACACAAAACCTTCTCTGATTTGATATTAGCTACAGATGTCCAGGTTTAAAAGAGCTGCTGTCTTATGCTGCACTCCATCAAATGAACCATTGGTAAAAAATACTAACACGCTCCTCTCCATCTGCGACGCCTGTATACGCATTTCCTCCATTAACGCCGCATTACTATCAAAAGACACTGCGGTACGCCCCCGGCCCGACAACACTTTTGCGATTTTCTGCGTGTCCAGACGCTCATCTACTGCAATCTTCTCCGCCCGATGCAAGGCACCTATATAGACACGATCTGCAAACGCCAGCGCCTCAGTGAACGCTTCCTGAAAAATCGCTTTGCAGGAAGTGTTGCTTCGTGGCTCGAAAACCGCAATCAACTCACGCTCAGGATAGGCCGCACGTATTCCCTCCAAAGTTGCCGCAATCGCTGTCGGATGATGCCCAAAATCTTCCAACACAACACACTTTGTGCCGGTATAAAGCACATCCTGCCGACGCTTCACTCCCTTAAACTGCGAAAGCGCTGAAAGGTCGAACCCGATCGGCGATGTATAACCCATTGCAAATGCTGCAGCCAGTCCCGCCACTGCTGCATTGCGCGCATTGAACAGTCCATGATGGGCCCACTCGACACGTGTCCAATAGGCCCCTTGCCAAATCAGGTCAAAGCTCGCACCCTCCGCGCCATCTTTAAAATCGGCAATGATCAAATCGTTCTCACCACCAGTGCCAACCTTAACTACCTGAGTCCAGGAGACTGGCAAGAGTTCACGTAGATTCGGGTCATCGCCATTGATGATCGCAAACCCTTTGCTCGGGATAATCCGTAGAAAGTGCCTGAACGAGCGCTGAACATCCTGCAAGTCTCGAAAGATATCAGCATGGTCAAACTCAAGATTGTTCAACACTGCAATCTGCGGTCGGTAGTGGATGAATTTGCTGCGCTTGTCAAAAAAAGCCGTGTCGTATTCGTCACCCTCCAGCACAAAAGGTTTACCACTGCCCAGTTTCGCGCCACTTGGCAGATCGCGCGGGACGCCACCAATAAGCCAGCCCGGCTCAGCTCCGGCCTCACTAAGCAGAAAAGCAGTCAGCGCAGATGTCGTCGTCTTACCATGCGTACCAGTGATGACCACCGGACACCGCTCCACCAGAACCGTATCGTGAAATAACTGCGGCAAAGAAATGAACTCCACTTCAGACTGATTCAGCAACCACTCCACCTCCACATTCCCACGGCTAATCGCATTGCCGACGACCACGCAATCGGGTTGCAATTTTGCCAGGCGCTCTGCATCATACCCATCAAACACCTCAATACCGGCATCTGCCAGCACATCTGACATCGGAGGATACACCCCGGAGTCGGAACCACACACTTCGTGCCCCTGCTCACGTACCAAAAGAGCGGCATTGCCCATTGCAGTTCCACAAATACCCATGAAATAGATTCGCATTCGTTAGTTCATCCAACATACCGAACTAAACTTCAAGTAAGAATCAGATATTGCACAATAAACACCAGGAGTGCTATCTTCATCAGAATAAAAACAACGAAGTCCTGCCTATACATCACCGATGCCTCAATTTGACTACAAAGCCCGCCAGCAGAACGGCACGAC
The DNA here is from genome assembly GCA_050301675.1 of Puniceicoccaceae bacterium. Classification (GTDB taxonomy): domain Bacteria; phylum Verrucomicrobiota; class Verrucomicrobiia; order Opitutales; family Coraliomargaritaceae; genus Lentimonas. The sequence continues at coordinate 3,747 of JBNKZP010000058.1, read as the reverse complement.
AGTAACCGGAACAATTGAATCAGTGGATCGCCGGCAAGCCACACAACGCCTCAGAGAACAAAAGCTCAGCCCCATCATACTCAAAGAGGCCAGCGTCTTAAAACGTCCCGCATTCAGTTGGTTGCGCACAAAGACAAAATCGCCTGATCGCCAGAAAATCAATAGCGCAGATGAAGAACTCAAAACCACCCGAAGTACCGGCACCCCAAAACGAGAATCGATTGGCCTTGCATTATTGACACGTCTGCTCGAATTACACGCCTCGGGGCTCCCGGTTGGTGATTCCATCCGCATTCTCAGCCAACGCCTGAGCAACCCTGAACAAAAACAACTCGCAAGCACACTATGGCGTGACCTCAGTGAAGGTGCGACCCTGGCCAATGCATTGACCCGCCAGCCCAGATATTTCTCCAATTCGATTGCATATGTAATTGAGGCAGGCGAGGCAACCGGCAACCTGGCACCAATTCTGCAGAAAGTAATTGACTTCCTTAAAGAAAAACAAGCTATCCGTCAGAAAATGCTAGCAAGCATGGCCTATCCCAGCTTCATCTGCCTGGTAGCTCTGGTTGTAGTCGTAATTTTCCTGACAGTTCTACTGCCACAAATTCAAAACATGCTGGATCGCCTGGGCGGCGAAATGACCTGGAGCGCTCAAATTCTGATCGATGGCTCTGACTTACTTATCCGGTTCGGCCCCTTCGCATTGATTGCTCTCATCCTCGGCATTTTAGGTCTCAATCAGTGGCGAAGAACAACTCCGGGACGGCTGAAATCGGATAAATGGGCGCTAAAAATACCACTTATCGGCAGAATTATCTTATATGCCGACCTGTTTCAATCTGGCAACCTGATCAGTACTTTGCTGGAAAGCGGCATCAACACAACTGAAGTAATGCGCCTTACCGAACGCACCCTCAAAAATACTGACTTACGCAAACGGTTTAACATTGCACGCGCTCAGGTCAATGAAGGGCTCTCTGTAGCCCAGGCATTTAAGCGCAATCAATTCATGCCCAACCTTGCCATCGACGTACTGGCAGTCGGTGAAGACACCGGGAACCTCGTCCACAGCATGAATGAAATTACCAAAGGATTTCGCCTGGAATTGACCAAACGCCTGAACCTGCTAACCAACCTGGTTGCAACTGGCGCTCTGGTCTGCGCTTTTCTGATGGTCGCATTGATCGCAATCGGCATCGTTACCAGCGTTTTCCAAGTAAGTAAGACCTTGTCGGTGTAACATGTATTTTTTACTTCCACCCCATCGAATAAGATGACATTTATCCCTTCATACTATGACACTTTTTCAGGCAACTATTGGAACAGGCATCTTTCTCCTGCTTTTAGGAAGTCATTACTTATGGTATGGACTCAAAACAGCCAAATATACCAAAGCATTTCCACGCTCTCAGAAAGCCGCCATCTTACTGCTCGGAACAGCTGCTGTATGGTTTCTTTATAAAATACTGCACCTCGGCCCGGCTGACTTTGGACAGTATAAACATTTGCTGTTCTTACTATTTCTGATCGTAGCAATTGGCTCTTTTTTTTACGTACCCGACTTTCTCGCTGTCCGTGGCCTGTCTGCCCTCGCCTTGCTAACTTCAGGTGCGCTGCTGGATGCTGCCTACATGCAAGCCCCACAGACTCGCCTCTTTCTGGTATCATTCGTTTATCTGATCATCGTACTTTCGCTCTACCTGGGAGCCAGCCCGTATAGACTGCGCGATTTCTTTGACTGGCTCTATAAAGAAGACCTTCGTCCGCGAGTAGCCGGTGGCGCCCTTGCCGCCTATGGTTTGTTACTCATTATTGTAGCGCTGACTTATTGAAACCACATGGAATTCCCAGACTCTCACAGCAGCCTTTTAATCATTGTTTCCGGTCCGGCAGGAAGCGGAAAAACAACGCTCTGTGAACGTATACTCAACGAAGAACCTACCCTTTCCAGAGTGGTAACCTCCACGACTCGCAGCCCACGTGAAGGTGAAAAAGACGGCATCGACTACCACTTCTTTGATCGTCCAACCTTTGAAGAAAAAATCAAAGCAGACCAATTCTACGAGTATGCCCAGGTACACAGCAATCTGTACGGCACACTCAAAAGTGATGTACAGGACAAGCTTACTAATGGCGTAGACTTGTTGCTCATCATTGATGTGCAAGGGGCTAAATCCTTCCGTGAAAAAGCAAAGACCGACGAATTCTTGAAAAAGCACCTCGTAACCATCTTTGTAATGCCACCCAGCCTTGAAGAACTGGAAAAGCGATTGCGTAACCGGGCAACCGACGCCCCTGAAGAAATCCAACGACGCCTGACAGTCGCAGCCGCAGAAATTAAGCACTGCAACAACTACAACTACTGTCTACGCAGTAGTTCACGTGAAAAAGACTTTGCAAATCTGCGAGCCATCTACCGCGCGGAAAAAATGCGGAACCGCTGACAACGCCATAGACAGCCATTTCAGCAATAGAACAGCTTCGGAATAAAAAAGTTTGGAACTTTTACCCTGCTTCACACTCCACACTTAGTCTGCAAACGATTCCAATCATGGTGCGCTTGCAGATGTAATTATTGTTTTGTTGTTAGTTTGTTTTCATCTAAAAAAGCATAGAGTTGAAAAGGAGTGGCTGATTTTAGCCACTCCTTTTTTTGTTAAGCTCTACCAGACATACTCCACCGTGTAAGTCACCGTTTGGGTGCCGTTCGGCGCTATGGTAACCGGAAATTCGATCGTTTGCGCATCCTTCTTCTCAAAAGCGTGGCTTGCATCCTTAATGTCCCAATTCGACCAACGGTAGAGATGCTCAACAATAGTTACAGTGGCGGTTGCTTCACTGCGGTTGCGAATCTCGATCTCGAAACTCTCGCGCATTAAGTCACGCGACTGATGTTTGAAGAAGTCCGTGCGCTTGCGCTCACCGACCAAATCAAAAGCATTTCCCAGATAGATGCGAACCGTTTCATTCTTAGGTGTGTGATCGATTGTGTTTTCACCGGTGAATTCCAACTGTCCATCTTCATCCATCCTGTAAAACCGCATACGCCCCGCCGGCAAAGGGATGCCCGGCCCACTCTCTTCGTCGTTCTCAAATTCGCGATAAATGGCGACATCCGGCTGCGAATTTCGACCATAGTCCTGGTTGGTATTCAGACCTCCGTAATAACTGGCACTAAAACCATCGTATACATAAAGCTTCTTTGTCTGCATCGCTTCGACACGAACAAATTCTACCTGCTTGGTCTCGCGGTCGCGTAAAGTCGTTGCAAGCGGCAACGTGTACATATGGAACTCGTCGAACTTCTTTTCTTCGACCCCTGAAGGAGAAGCAAAAGATTCATCAAGTACCATGGCATAGTCCCTTTTATGAACGCGTCCCTCTCGTTCCACTTTATTCACGTCTCCCGCAATCAGCTTGATCTTTGCCTCTTCGAAGGTCTTGCCGGTATTATTTTCAATCGAAACCCACCCGGTAAGCGTCACAACATCACCTTCTTCCGGCAGTACTAAATTATAATCCGCCTTCCACGACATTCCTTCGGTCAGATAACTGAGCTGTGCATCAAACTTAGCTTTCTGATTTGAGAACAGCTTCCAGGAAAGTGTCGGCTGGAGCACGGAATCGTCTCCCAGGCTTGGAAAAAGCGGCACACCCGGCAGCTGTGTTTGCAACTCGCCATCGATTTCAATGATCGGCTCCAGCGACTTTTGATAGGAACTACCATATTGATTCCTGGCCGTT
>JBNKZP010000057.1:0-9908 GCA_050301675.1 Puniceicoccaceae bacterium | reverse complement strand
AGATATTTTGTAGGGGTGGCCAATTGTAAAAATTTCACGAAAGCAGCGAAATTGTGCAATGTTGCTCAGCCCTCTCTAAGTCAACAGATCAAGAAACTAGAAGCGGAAGTGAAGTCACCGTTGTTTCATCGCCAGGGTCGCAACATCGTGCTGACAGAGTCTGGCCGAATGTTGCTGCCCAGAGCACAGTCGATTCTTACGCTACACGATAACACTGTTAGCGAATTAAATGAACTGGCCGGTGATTGCGGAACGGTGCGGTTTGGGATCATACAAACAATGGCTCCTTACGTGATTCCGTACCTATTAGACTTACATAAAAAAACAGCGTTGCCCGCTTTTGAAGTTTACGAGGATTTTACCGACAACCTATTGAAAAAGCTGCTTGATGGTGAATTGGATTTTGCGGTGATGTCTTCTCCGATAATGGAGTCGCAGTTGATGACAAAGGTTATTGCTCGGGAGCCCTTTGTCGCAGTGGTGCCGAGTAACAGTCGTCTTGCCAAACTCAACGAACTAAAGCTCAGTGATTTGAGCGAAGAGACTTTTCTTCCATTGAGTCGTATTCATTGTGCCGGCCAGCAGATTTATGAACTTTGCAAATTGAATATACATAGCAAACATGCAATTTTTCAAAGTTCTCAAATCGAAACGATTCTACGACTGGTAGAGCGCGGCAATTATGTGACGGTGGTTCCCTTGATGGCAATGTCAGGAGGAAGTCGAGAAGGCGTGATCCAAATACCCCTAAGCGACAAGAGAATTCGACGTGAGATTACTCTCGTGCATCATCCGGATCGTTATCAGAGCCAGTCGACTCTAAAGCTAACGAAATGTCTTTCGAACGCTATTAGCAGTCTGGTTGAACGCGGTTATTAAACGAGGCTTTTGTTTGCTGTTAACTTACTATAAGACATCTTCGCGTTCTCGATGCACTTAGTGGTTAAATTTTTTATGAGACGGCTGTGAAAACAATTCAATTTGCAGGAAAATCATTAATGCTGGATGCCTCTGGTATTCTGTTTTGGCCGGATCGGGAGATTGCAGTTGTGGCCGATTTGCATCTGGAGAAAGCGACATATTTTGCTCAGCAGGGACAACTGCTGCCGCCGCAGGAGAGTCGCGAAACATTGTTAAAGCTGCGAGCAGCACTGGATCGGGTGGGGTGTCGTTCGCTGATTCTTTTGGGGGACAGTTTTCACGATGCAGAAGGATTTGATCGACTGGACAGTCATGCCCGGCAACTCTGGGAGCAAATTTGTAAGATACATGCAGTCACATTTGTCGTTGGCGATCACGATGGATTGTTTGTGCCACCAAATACTCAAGGTGCCAGTTGTTTGGAACTGGAGGGGATTACCTTTCGCCATCAGGCAGTAAAGGGTGCGCTTGCTGAAATCAGTGGTCACTACCATCCAAAAGCGTCTCTAAAGTTGCGCGGCAGTCGAATCACGCGGCCCTGTTTTATCGCTGATACCAAACGCATTATTCTGCCGGCATTTGGAACTTTGACTGGCGGAATGGACATTCGCTCCGAGGAAATCGCAGCGCTTTTTTCAACGGATTATACTGCACACTTATTAGGGGAGGAAAAGGTTTACTCTGTTCCTGCAAGTAGTATTTGATTTAAAAAAATCACTATTTCTACTCTATGCGTCATTGAGTGACGCATATGATACTGTTCGAAAAAGAATAATTCACCACGAAGAGCGCGAAGTTCACGAAGAGAAATACCTTGAGAAATGTAAAAGGATTGAAATTATTCAAAGCCTCTGCGTCACCGTGCCTCTGTAATGCTATCGTCTCATTTCTTGTTTTTTAAAAAGATTTTAACCTATTCACCGGTTTCCGTATCCTGATATTCCTTAGCCACGGATAATACGCGGATTAAACGCAGATTCTCTGACATGCATTTGTTTATAATCATTCTTAACCATCAGCGCAAATCAGAAAATCCGCGGCTAAAGAAAAACTCATTGTCACTGCAAACCGACCTATGCGAAAAACCAAGTTTTATGTAATTAAAAGAAAAAACTTCGCGCTTTTCGCGGCTTCGCCCTTCGGCTTGCTCAGGGTTTATCTGTTTTACCCGATCAACTTTGATATTGTTCTGTTAGTCTTCGTGTTTTGGTGCTCTTTCCTGCTATGCTTCAGAGCTTTTCAGGACACGCTATAGTTGTCCACACCAACCTCGAACCCAGATGAGCTGTTCAATGCGAGATCACGCTCCGGAACTTTTGCCAAGCATTTGTGCATTGCATCTTATCGGTTCGCGTGACTACTCTCGACGTTCGAGAAAAGAATGACTAGCCACAAAAAGCACAAAAACACACAAAAGAAAAATCATTCGGAAAGTACTGTAAATTCAAGTCTGATTCATTTCTTTGGGTCTCTGGGTCTTCGCGTGATATCAATCCTTTTCCAACAGATCGATAGTATTTCATACTCACCTCGAACAAAGCAGTAGTGATAACGGCTAACGCCGCTCTACTCTTCGATGATATCATGAAAGAAATAAATTGATTTTCAGTTTCGTAGTACTATTCCATTGTTTCTTGTTTTTTTAAAAAGATTTTGACTCACGCTCACTTCGCTCAAGACCCCAAAACGCCAAGTTTTTTCAAATCCATTAAGCTATTGCCCTTATCTTTGGGTCTTAGGGTCTTCGCGTGAGCCAATGGCATATCCTCAGTTTCAGCGTTTCAGACTTTGGTTGCAGCTTCGCTGCTCCGTGGTTAATCTGTAGTTCAAAAGAATACTTTTCACAATATGGAAGTTATTATTCATATACTTGATCTCTTCGGCACAGCAGTTTTCGCAGTGTCCGGCGCACTTGCTGCCGGAAGAAAGAGTATGGATATTTTTGGCGTAGTAGTTCTAGGTTATGTGACTGCATTGGGAGGCGGCACACTGCGGGATATCATTCTTGGTATCCGACCAATATTCTGGGTTTCAGATAGTCTTTATCTTGCCGTTGCTACAGTTGCGGCAATCAGTACGTTTTTTCTGGCACGACGTTGGAAACTTCCGGTAAATGTGTTAATGCTTGCTGATGCAATCGGCTTGGCCGTTTTTACAACCATCGGATTCCAGAAGGCACTTTACGTTACCAATTCCTATAGCATCGCAATCATCATGGGTGTGATAACAGCTGCCTTCGGTGGCCTTATCCGCGATATACTTTCCGGAGAAGTGCCTTTGATTCTTCGTCGGGAAATTTACGCTTCTGCAAGTCTCTGCGGCGCCGTCATGCTCGCATTCCTGACTTATCTGGATTTGGCGGCTTCTCTCGCTTTGTCGAGTGCCATTCTGACTGCCTTAATTATCCGAGTTGCCGCTTTGTATTGGAATCTATCCTTACCGCTTTTTCAGCTTAACCAGGATAAAGAGGGATAGAAATGCTTGAGTTTCAGTCAATTTACAATGGTTATACAGCATTGGTGGCTGGCTTGGTTACCAGTGTACATTGTGTTGCCATGTGCGGTCCTCTCGCGTGTGCCTTTACTCCGTCCCGGAATGAGACAGCGAGTCCGCAACTGGTGCTGACCTGTTATCATCTGGCAAAATTGTTTAGCTATACACTGGTTGGAGGATTGGCAGGTGCGTTTGGCAGTGTGGTGATTCGTATGGTTAAGGCCTCCTGGCTAAACTATCTGCCTTGGATACTGGTGCTGTTCTTTATGGTCATTGCATTTCGGCTGGATCGTTTTTTGCCCAAGCCGCTGTGGCTGGGACAACTGTATCAGCGCTGCACGCAAAGATTCTCAAGATTCACAAAGCCAGTGGCTGCTTCATTGATTGGATTTGCCAGTCCACTTTTGCCTTGTGGTCCTCTTTATGTGATATTTGGCCTGGCGCTGTTTTCAGGTTCTTTATGGAAAGGGATTGAGTTTGCAGTTGGCTTTAGTCTCGGTACTTTACCCTTGCTTTGGCTGGCTCAGAGTCAGTTGTTTAAAATCAGTCGAACCAGCAGACTGAACTGGTTGCCACGAATTCAGAGAAGTATGGCATTTGTTGCAGCACTCGTTATCGCCTGGCGGCTGCGTACGACTCTGGGTATTGAAGGCGCTGAAGACTGGATGTGCTGGTAAAGTTGGCTAAATTCGGCAGTTGATCTGATTTATATTTATAAGCCACAGATTGGCGCAGATTTACACGGATTTTATCTGAAGCCATTTTGGCAGTACACAAGATTTGTAATACTATCGTCTCATTTCTTGTTTTTTTGAAACGATTTCATGGTAATAGGATCAATGAAAAAAGGTAGTTTCAGAAAAGCAAACTCACACGGAGGCACGGGGACACGGAGATGACTGAAAATAAAATTGTTTATCTTCTTAATTTTGAAAATGCTTCAATGAAGGATGAAATTAGCAGGATCATCCATGAACACCTCTAAATAAATCTCCGTGTCCCTGTGCCTCCGTGTGAGAAAAAAGCGTTTTTATCTTTCAATCTTTCAGGTTTTGGTTTCGCCACGGATATACGAGGATGAAACTCAGATTCTCTGACACGCATTTGTTTATAATCATTCTTAACCATCCGCGCAAATCAGCGTATATCAGTGGCTAAAGAAAAACTCATTGTCACTGTAAACCGACATGTTCGAAGAACCAGGTTAAAAGAAAAAACTTCGCGCTCTTCGCGGCTTCGCGTGAGATATAGCGTTTCCCTAGCGATCTTTTTCGATTTATGAAGTTGGTATTACTCGTAATCATATATCTGAAGATTATGATTATGAGTAAGGTTAAGAAAGACACTATCCAACATTAGTGGCCATTGTGGATCTGAATTGAGTCAGACTCCAGTGGAACACTTTCGGTTGGGTTTTGTTGTGCGATCTTGATAAAAGTAAACCATGCGGCACAGACCAGTAGAAATGCCAGAATGACTGGAATCCAGAGTGACCAGGCAATACGTTTTCTAGTGGTTGGTGGCATTCTTTTCCAGTTCTTTTTGTTTGAGCAGACGCGCGTCCGGGCCAATGAATTCGACTTGTCGAGTCATTATGGTATGCCCATCCGAACCTTTCAAAGAAAATGTGACCGGGAAGTGTCCGACGTAATTTTCCTTCGGTACTAGCAGTGCGATCGGGCGTATTTCTTCACTCATACCTTCGACCGTTATTTCCTCTTCGATGCCCTTTATTTCGTGAGGCTGGTTTTCGATCGTGTGCTCGATCGCGAATGTTCTGGGTTCCGTACTTTTGTTGATGATACGAACCATATATTGATTGCGAATCGTGGTATCAGTAAGAAAGTAGGGCATTCCAGTCATACGCACGAGAGTCATGTTTGCACTGCGCAATTGCATTGCAGAGAGTGTCATGGCAGTGGCGCCAAAGAGCATCAGTACAAAATAGAGTGCAATTCTGGGTCGCAGGATACGTTTCTTTTTGCCCGCAAAGCCATTCAGCGAATCGTAGCGTACGAGCCCTTTTGGACGGTTTAGTTTAGTCATGATTGTGTCGCAGGCATCAATACAATTTGCGCAGCCGATACATTCGATCTGCAGGCCCTGTCGAATATCGATGCCGGTCGGACAAACCTGAACACAGCGGTTGCAGTCGATACAGTCACCAACATCGGACTTTGTCGCTTTACCGCGAGGTTCGCCGCGCTTTTCATCGTAGCCAATGATGACTGAATCATCGTCGATTAGCGCAGACTGAAGACGACCATAGGGACAAATAACCAGGCACAACTGCTCACGAAACCAGGCAAAGTTGAAGTAAATAAGTCCGCTGGCGACAAAGACAAAGATGAAAGCGCTCCAGTGTTCGATGGGGCTGCTTTTCATCCAACTGTACAATTGCGGAATCGAGACGAAGTAGGCGAGAAAGAAGTGGGCAATAATCAGTGAGATCAGGACAAACAAAGTGTGTTTAAAACCACGTTTGAAGAGCTTACTGGCGTCCCAGGGTTGTCGATCCAATTTTCTGCGTTTGGTGGCATCACCTTCGATCCAGCGCTCAATCCGACGATAGACATGCTCAAGAAAAACCGTTTGCGGGCAGGCCCAGCCACACCAGAGACGACCGAACAATGCGGTGACAAAGAACAGTGAAAACCCAAGGCCGGTGATAAAGAAGAAGGCGAGCCACAAATCCTGTGCGGTGAAGGTGAGCCCAAACAAGTGAAAGCGTCGATTCACGACATCCAGGAAAACCGCAGGATTACCATTGATCGGAATCCATGGTAGGGCCAGATAAATCCCAATCAGTAAAAGCGCAAAGAGACGCCGAAGACGTGTGAACAGACCGTTTACATCTGCGGGATGCAGGAAAAACCGCGAGCCGTCGCGATTGATCGTGGTGACTGATTCGCGGCTTGGTTGCTGGGCTTTGGGCATGAGCCTTGGGAGAGGTTAAAGGTTGGAAGTTAGAAGTTAGAAATTTGAGGGGGTGGGAGAGTTGGAGGTAAGGAGCTAGAGTTATCCGTCGGCATTCGTGATGTTTTCTGCTGCTTTCAGCATCGTTTCTTTGTCATTTTTGCTCAATATGTAAGCGACGACTTCAGTAATGCGTTTTTGTCCCAGAACAGGCCCCCATGCCTGCATCCCTTTGTCCTGGAAGCCTTTGTCAATGGAGACATAAATCTGAGACGGTCTGCTGCCATGCACCCATTCCTCATCTACCAGATTGAAGCCGATGCCGCCCTTCATATCTTTTCCGTGACAAGCTACACATTGTGTTTCAAAGGATTTTTTGCCTGCGGCAACAATGGCTGCATTGTCGCTCATTTCCCAGAACAACTCGTCATTACTTACATCGATAGAGTTTGCCAGTCGCGTGGTTTCAATCGCTTCAAGCTTTCTTTCCAGTTGCCTGTCTTCGTTCCCGGTGAAGGTGCGATCATCAATGACAAGCCAGTAAACAATTGAAAAGCCCATCACACCAAAGAGAATACACAACCACCAGAAGGGGAGTCGCTGGTCGTACTCCTGAATGCCGTCAACTACATGATCGCGAAGGATGACCCCTTCCGGCAAGTCCTCCTGTTTGACGGGCAATGGTTCGTTGTCGTCACTTTTGTTCATCATTTGAGATCCCCGGTTATAGAACTTTGTATTTATCTTAGCAGTTCCTTGTATTCGATGTTCAATGTTCAGCGTTTAAAGTTCGACGTTCAGCGTCTTCTTCGAGTGGAAGTTGTTTCATTGATTTAATCTTTGATTTTTTCAGTAGCAGTGCACGGACACAAATAGCTATGAAAACACCAAAGGTAAGCCAGAAAGAAATGATTGGTATGATGCCAGTCCAGTCGTCGTATATGATCCGCTTAAACATAGTGCTTTGTACTACTTCTTGATTTCAAAGGTTCCTAGTTTCTGCAAATATGCAATAAGAGCGACGATTTCCTTATCTGGCTCGGCAAAAATATTTTTCTCTGCCAGACGGGCGACGATTTCTGCTGCCTGCTGGTCAATCTGAGCCTGAATCTCTTCTTCGGAGAGATCGATAGGATAGGGGACGCCGAGCATACGCATCGCGTGGATCTTGCTCGGGAGTTGATCAACCTTGGTTTGTTTTTTAAATAGCCAGGGATAGTTTGGCATGGTGGAGCCTTCCGAGACGCTGCGCGGATTTAACATATGCAGATAGTGCCAGTCGTCCGAACGCAGACCACCCTCACGGGCGAGGTCCGGGCCGGTTCGCTTTGAACCCCATTGGTAGGGGTAGTCGTAGATGGATTCGCCGAGGTGCGAATAGCCGTTATCGCCACCATAGCGCAAGACATCCGGCACCAGCGTACGAACCATCTGTGAGTGACAGTTATAGCAACCTTCACTGACGTATATGTCGCGGCCTGCCAGTTCGAGTGGTGTGTAAGGCACCTGAATTCTTCCTTCAATATTATCTGCACGTTGTAGTGTGACGGTAGGAATGATCTGAATCGCACCGCCTATGGCTGCTGCAATAATCGTCAATACGGAAAATGCGAATCCGTGGGCCAGTAGTTTTTCATACCACTCTTCCCAGGTGGCTTTGCTGAACTCGAAGTGTGCAATAGCAACAATTGTGAAAAAGATGGTCAGGAAAATGCCGACAATGAATAATCCGCCGTTACTGAAAATTGCCAGACAGACAGAAAACACAATTAACAGTGAGTAAATGACTGGTGCAGAAAAGAAGCTTTTTACCCAGTTTGGTTTCTCAGTCTCATGTATCGCGACTTCAATCACTCCGTTGGTTGGTGGGCCGGCACGCATGGTGCGCCAAATGTTGTAGACCATCAATATAAAGCCCGTCAGATAAAAACTACCACCGACCATACGAGTCAGCATGGGAATTTTGATCGCATTTACCGTTTCGATGAAGGAATACTGCAGCACCGTGCCGTCTTCAATAGTCGCGCTCAGCATCAGCCCTTGAGTGATCCCGGAAACCCACATGGATGCGACATAGAGAAGGATGCCAACCATACCCAGCCAGAAGTGGACATTTGCCAGCGTGACCGAATGGAGTTTGGTCTTCCAAAGACGGGGAGCAAGCCAGTAAAACATCCCAGCCGCAAGAAAACCGTTCCAGCCAAGAGTGCCACTGTGTACGTGTCCAATCGTCCAGTCCGTGTAGTGGGAGAGGGCGTTGACAGATTTGATTGAGAGCAGCGGTCCTTCAAAAGTTGCCATTCCGTAAAAGGTAACTGCAGCGGCAAAAAACTTGATGACCGGGTCCGTTAGCAACTTGTCCCAGGCGCCTCGAAGAGTCAGCAGACCATTGAGCATGCCCGCCCAGGAAGGCGCCCAGAGCATCAGACTAAAAAGCATACCGAGCGATTGCAGCCATTCGGGCAAAGAAGTATTCAGCAGGTGATGAGGCCCGGCCCATATATAAATGAACACAAGCGACCAGAAGTGAATGATCGACAGGCGATAGGAGTAAACCGGGCGGTTGGCTGCCTTTGGCACGAAGTAGTACATGATGCCGAGCATCGGAGTCGTCAGGAAGAAGGCGACCGCATTGTGCCCATACCACCATTGTATCAGCGCATCCTGGACACCGCCGAAGATGGGATAGCTATGGGTGAAACTGGTCGGCAGTGACAGGTGGTTCACTACGTAGAGCATGGTGATGGTTACAATCGTCGCGATGTAGAACCACAGACCGACGTAGAGAGACTTCTCGTTTCTTATAGCGAGTGTCCAGAAGAAGTTGATTGCAAAAACTATCCAGATGATCGCTACCAGCAAGTTGATAGGCCAGATAAGTTCCGCATATTCCTTACCGCGACTGTAGCCCAGCGGTAGTGTGATAGCTGCGCCGACAATGATTAACTGCCAGCCCCAGAAATTGATTTTGGAGAGCAGGTCCGATGCCATGCGCGTGCGACACAGCCGCTGCGTCGAGTAATAGACGCCGGCGAACATCATATTCCCGACAAATGCAAAAATTGCCGCGTTAGTGTGCAGTGGTCGCAAACGACCGAATGTAAGAAACTCGACACCTTCGCTTTTGAACAGACCAAAAGTGAGCAACTCGAGAAACTTTCCGTTCATCTGCCAGAAGTTAAGTTGCGAAGCGATGAGCACTCCTGCGAGGAGGCTGATTAACCCCCAGAATATAGATGCGACCATGAAATTCCTTACGGAATCGTCGTCATATACAATCGTCGTTTTATCTGTTTTCATTTACGCAAAATAACTTTGGACTCTTCCTTATCAAGTGGGCGCAGTGCATTTTGATCGGAATTGTTTAAGTACTTATTCTTATACTGAAAAATGAAAAACAGCAAGAAAAGTAATGCTAATAGAAGGCTGAGAAATACTGTTAGAAGAAGGACTTTCATATTTTATTAGTCGTCAGTTGGAGTTAAGCCGGCTCCATGCAATTGCAAGTGTGGCAATCGAGCTTAACGGCATTAATATTGCCGCTAAAAGTGGATGCATGTGCCCTGCCAGACAAATGC
>JBNKZP010000056.1:0-9958 GCA_050301675.1 Puniceicoccaceae bacterium | reverse complement strand
AAGCCCAAGTATACGCGAACCGACAGTAGACATACTAACAACAACTATGTTCTTGATATCCTTGAGCATAAATATAAAACAAAAAACTATAAGACGGCTTAAACAAACTACTTCTGCGAAGAAATTAGCAATTGTATATTTTTCCTCAACTATCGGGAACCTTCTTATTTTTTAAAAAGTTCACATTCCAAACACAATATGCTATTAATTGAAAAACTTGTTGAACGTCTAAAGCGTCATCCACAACGTGTTGTTTTTCCTGAAGGTTCTGATCTACGCATCATAGAGACTGCTCACCATTTCGCTTCTCAAAAATTAGGTGTTCCCATTTTGATCGGTGATAAGAGCCAAATTAGGACCCGTGCAGAACAACTGGGCATCAAAATAGACAAAATACGCATTATTGAACCACATCGTAGTAGTGACTGGGAGCATTTTGTCCAAAAGCTACAAGGAATTAGAAGATTTAGAAAAATTACCGATATGGAAGTCTCCGGCTATTTGGAAAACCCAAATTATTTTGCAACCCTGATGCTTGCCACTTCACAGGCAGACGCTATTGTCTCTGGTGCAACAAGCACAGCTTCCAGCGCGCTTAGACCATTATTACAAATCATTCCTCAACACCAAAAAGCGACAAATATCTCATCACTCAACATTTTTGATCTCAACGATTCGGAAACAAGTAAAAGCCACACATTATTTCTCGCCGATTGCGCCGTCATACCGGATCCTACAAGCCAGCAATTATGCGATATAGCTATCAACACTGCTGCACTAAGCTACCATTTGACCAATACTGTTCCCCGCGTAGCAATGCTAAGTTACACTAGTAAAAGTAATTTTAGCAGCAATCCGACCGTTGCAAAAATGAAAGCGGCTACAGACCTTGCCCGCCAGAAGGCAAGTGAACTCAATATTCCAATGGAAATCGATGGTGAATTGCAGGTAGATGCCGCATTAGATCCAAGCATTGCAGCGAACAAGCAAATTGAGAATAGTGTAGCAGGTCACGCGAATGTATTAATTTTTCCGGATTTGCACGCAGCAAATATTTCCTTAAAGCTAGTTCAGTCTTTAACGCATACGCGCAACTACGGCCCTATCCTCACTGGATTGACTAAACCGGCTGCTGAAATCAGTCGTAACTCCAACACAGACGATATTTTCGGAACAGCCGTCATGGTAGCTTCACAATCAATCAGTCATAATCTTCTCTACCCTACAGATGGCGACGAACTAAATGAAGATGTTACGATTATTTAGTGATTAATACTCACCAGATTTACAATTTTTACAATATTCAGCAGATAGCATGTTAACCGAATCAACTAAAGACGATCTTTTGACAGCACCACAAAATAAGTCAACGAAACGTATTTTCATTGCTGCAACACGTATGAACGATGGAAAAACAACTACAAGTCTGGCACTGTTTTCAGCATTGAGAAGTCTTACTCACAAGGTTGGTTTTATCAAACCTGTAGGCCAACGCTTCCTGGATGTTGAAGGCCAGGCAATTGACGAAGATTCTGTTCTGGTTGAGAAAGTCTTCGATATTGATGTTCCGATTAAAGCAATGAGCCCAATTGCAATCCATTCAAAATTCACTCGTGATTTCCTGGATGCTCCCGAGGAGAATCATGCCATCATGATCGACAAAATGTGTCGTGCATTTGATCTGGCAGCTAATAACCAGGAGTATATTGTAATAGAAGGCACAGGGCATGCAGGCGTTGGCTCAATTTTCGATTTGGGTAATGCCCAAGTTGCTAAACGCCTGAAAGCAAAAGTCATCATTGTTGCACGTGGAGGTATCGGTCGTCCGATCGATGAAATCGCTCTAAATAAAGCTCTATTCGATCAGGCTGGCGTTGATGTAATTGGTGTAATCATTAATAAAGTTGAGAGAAATAAGCTAAAAACCGTTGAAAAGTACTGTCGAATTGCCCTGGCTCGCATGAAGATACCGCTTCTGGGATGTATTCCCATAGAAAAAAAACTAGCCGCTCCAAAACTAAATCAAATCGTCAAAGAAATCGACGGGCGTTGGCTTAATGGAAGTGAACAAGCTGCAAGTGCGCGAGTCGATAAAGTCTTTATTGGAGATATGGCTGCTAAAGGTCTGGTTGATCTCATGGAACCAGGTTCTCTTATAATAACTACAGGGGATCGCGAAGACATTCTTCTCGCCGCAATAGCTGCAGAAGGAATCGCCGGAGATAAAGTTGTTTCGGGAATAGTTCTTACACGCAACATAACACCCCATCCAAAGTTAATCGAGATGATCGCTAAAACAGCCATTCCATTGATCATTTGTCGCGATGACAGCTATGCCGTTGCATCGAAAATCAACCAGATGATTGTAAAAACTCAACCGAGCGATTCAGACAAAATACCAATCATCAAAAATCTCATTATTGAACATGTAGACTTGAAAATCATTCGCGAAGCTTTTGAAGTTGAATCCATTCAAAATTGATTCATTGACACAGGATATCCAGCCTGCTGATACACATAAAAAATGTCCAAAAAAACTGAAAAGCTTACTTTTGAAGAGGCGCTTGAGCACCTTGAAACAATACTTGAATCCATGGAAAGTGGTGAAACTCCCCTTGACGAATTGATTGCCAAATTTGAAGAAGGCTCAACGATTCTGAAAACTTGCCAAAAGAAACTACAGGAGGCCGAATTAAAAATTGAAAAACTAAATTTGGAGACCAGTAATTTAGATCCTTTTGAAGACCGAGAAAGCTATAGCTAGTAGCATTTACGGCATTATTCAAGTTACTTCAAAGCAACCATAACTCAAACATGGCTTTATTAGAGCATATACAGTCCCCTAATGACGTAAAAAAACTAAGCGAAAAAGAACTCCCTCTTCTCGCGACTGAAATTAGAGAACGCATCCTTTCTGCAACGTCAAAAAACGGCGGACATATTGGCCCAAACCTTGGAGTTGTTGAATTAACGATTAGCTTACACCGGGTTTTTAACACCCCAAAAGATCGATTTATTTTCGATGTCGCACATCAAGGCTATGTTCACAAACTACTAACAGGGCGCAACGACGAGCGCTTTGATGAAATTCGCCAAACTGGCGGCTTGAGCGGCTTTTTAAGTCGCGCCGAAAGCGAACACGACGCCTTCGGTGCCGGTCACGCTGGCACTGCGCTCTCGGCAGCTTTAGGCATGGCGATTGCCCGTGACAAACGTGGCTCGGATGAGCATATTGTTGCACTCTGTGGTGATGCTGCATTTACTTGTGGTATTACAATGGAAGCGCTTAACAATGTTGCAACATCGACCGAGCGCCTCATTATTATTCTCAATGACAATAAATGGTCGATTGCAAAGAATGTTGGCGCCCTACCACGTTACTTCAACGAGTTAATTACCAACCCTACCTATAATCGTCTTCATGGAGATGTTGAATACTTTTTGCGGAAATTTCCCGGGGGACGATCTATTATCAATTTTGGTTCAAAGTGGAAAAAAGAAACAAAAGATTTCTTTGTTCCGTCCTCTCTCTTCGAAAAGTTTAATGTACGTTATATTGGTCCGATAGACGGGCATGATCATAAACAGATTGAATATTACCTCAAATTTGCCAAACAAGCTAAGCAACCAATTTTACTGCATGTTCTCACGACAAAAGGCAAAGGCTATGGCATTGCCTTAAAAAATCCGGAGTACTTTCATGGCGCGAGTCCATTTGATATTCACACGGGTAAAAGCACAGCAATATCAAATAGTTCAGATCCTCCAAAGTATCAAGATGTCATGGGACAAACCTTGGTCAAACTAGCCAAAAAGGACAAAACTATCATTGGAATCACCGCTGCCATGCCCTCCGGCACCGGTCTGAATCTACTGGAAAAAGCCTTTCCGGATCAATTCCTTGATGTTGGCATCGCCGAAGAACATGCGGTATTGTGTGCTGCTGGCATGGCAACCTCCGGATTACATCCCGTCTGTGCCATTTACTCAACTTTTTTGCAAAGAGCTTACGATCAGATTATTCATGACGTAGCATTGCAAAACCTTCCAGTACTTTTCTGCATGGATCGTGCCGGCCTTTCACCGAACGACGGTGCAACGCACCACGGTCTCTTTGATCTATCCTATCTACGCTGTGTACCAAACACTGTTATCATGGCTTCATCCAACGAAGATGAACTGGCCGATATGATTGCAACAGGAATTGCACACAAAGGCCCTGCTTTCGTTCGTTATCCACGCGGCAAAGGTACAGGAGCCACAGTAAAAGAAGAACCGGAGACCATCGAAATTGGCAAAGCTCAACGACTACGCCCCGCTGGCGAAATCGAAATTTGGGCAATAGGCACTATGGTTGTCGACGCCTTACAACTGGCCGATCAGTTAGAACAACAAGGGATACGTACTGGTGTAATTAATGCACGCTTTGTAAAACCACTGGATACTCGATTACTGCTCGAATCAGTAAAAGCCAGCAAATTGATCGTAACACTTGAAGATAATGTTCTTGTGGGTGGCTTCGGCTCAGCAGTATTGGAAGCATTGCAAGAAAAAGGCCAATTACATCCGATTGAACGCTTTGGCTGGCCAGATAAATTTGTCGATCATGGAAGTTCGGTAAAATCACTCAGAAACGATTTTAATATACGCCTTGAATCCATGTTAGAAAAAATACTTCGTCATACTGATATCTGGATGGAGCCTGAATCAGTTAGATAGTGAACGAATATCGAATATTCGATATTCGATGTTTAAACCTTAATTCGTGAGCAGTCCAGCTTCTGTCAGAAGCTCCGCTTCAAAGGCTTCGAGATAATGTTCGTCCGCGTCTTTCTTGTTAACAATCTCTTTGCTAACTTCCAGTATGAGTGGCACCGCCAGCGGCGAGACTCGTTCCAGCTTTTGATGGATGATCTTTCCCCGCACGCGAGCGAGCATGTCGCTCAATCGTTTCAAGTCGATCAAGCCGCCCATTGCATCCTGATGTGCTGCCTGAAGTAGAATATGATCCGGTTGATACTTGTTTAACACATCATAGATCAAATCCGAGTTAAAGGTCACTTGTCGCCCGGTTTTCTGCTGTCCGGGATGACGCCGCTCAATTAATCCAGAGATCACAGCAACATCGCGAAAGTTCTTTTTTAAAAGCGGAGTCTCCATTAACCACTCCTGCAAGTCCTCCGTCATTAATCCTTCATCGAACAAACCTTCCACGGATTCAACCGGTTCCAAGGTCCAAAGAGCCAGAGCGTAATCCGTCGCTACAAATCCAAGCGGCTTGTAGCCAAAACGCTGCATTCGCCTGGAAAGCAGAAAGCCAAGTGTCTGATGTGCATTGCGGCCTTCAAAAGTGTAGGCAACCAAGTACTGCTGCCGGTTGCGAGAATTCCCGCGTGCAAATGTCTCCACCAGCAATCCGTTTCTGGGCGGCATTTGCGATTTTTTGTGATGCAGCGTCAACCACTCGCGCACCTGTTCAGGATAAGCGCTCCAGTGGTTTTTCTGATTGAGCATATGGCGCACGCGCATCGATAGTTGTGTCGAAAGCGGCATCTTGCCGCCCGCGTAAGTCGGAATCTTAGGTCGGTCACTCTTGCTCTTCGAGACCTGAACTCCCTGGTCACTCATGCCTTCGTAACACAAAATTTGTCCGCCAAAGAGAAAGCTGTCTCCCCGTGAGAGCCCTTGGATGAACCACTCTTCAATCTGCCCCAGAGTGCGCAATTGCAGCTTCACCTTGTGCATGTGACTTTCGACAATTGTGCCAACATTCATCCGGTATTGCCGCACAAATCGTTGATTCGTGATCTTTAACTTGCCGTCTTCGGTTTTAACGAGTCGCGCATAACGCTCGTAACTCTTCAAGGCATATCCACCATTGCAGACAAATTCGACCACGCGATCAAACTCGGCACGGCTCAATTCCCGGTAGGGCCATGCCTGAACAACCTGTTGGTACAAGATCTGAGGATCGAAGGGCCCCGAACAGGCAACTCCTGTAATGAATTGAGCCAGAACATCCAGACTACCCTGCTTCAGCGGAATGCCATCCAGATCCCCTTCTGCGATCGCCTCTGTTGCTGCCAGGCATTCCAGATACTCGAAACGATTGCTCGGCACCAACAATGCCTTGGACGGCTCATCCATACGATGATTGCTCCGCCCGATCCGTTGCAGCAATCGCGAGACACCTTTGGGTGCGCCAATCTGGACGATCAAGTCTACAGCTGCCCAGTCCAGGCCCAGATCCAGTGACGCAGTCGCCACAACACAGTCCAGCTTGCCGGCAGCCATTTCTTCCTCAACCTTTCGCCGCAGCCCTACTTCCAAACTGCCATGATGCACCGCAATGCGCAGTTTCTTTTTATTACAAGCCCAGAGGCTCTGAAACACCAATTCGGCCTGTGCCCGAGTATTGACAAATACGATACTCATTTTGGCCTGAATTAACCGTTGGTAAACATCGGGCAGCGCATAGGTCGCCATGTGGCCTGACCAGGGCATACGTGCTGTTTCGAGAAAAATTTCGATTTCCGGCTTCACGTCATTCTTGACTTCCACCACGGCCCCCTTGCGCGGACGACAAAGATATGCCTTGGCCGTTTTCAAATCCGCAACTGTCGCAGAGAGCCCGATGCGTTGTGCTTTGGGAGCCAGGTCTGACAGGCGAGCCAGGTTCAGGCTCAACAAATCACCTCGCTTTGAGTGCATGATCGCATGCAACTCATCGATAACGATAAAGCGCAGATACTTGAAATATTGCGGTGCATCTTCATACGAAAGCAACAACGCGAGACTTTCAGGAGTAGTCATCAGCATTTGCGGCGGCTTGGTCTTTTGCCGCTGCCGCTTGCTTGACGGTGTATCACCAGTACGCGTCTCTACATCGATTTCCATACCGGTTGCTTCGATTGGCTGCATCAGGTTGCGGTGAACATCAACAGCCAGCGCTTTGAGCGGTGAAATGTATAGCGTGTGCAATTGATGCTCGGGGTACGTGTTTGTCGTCAAGTCAACGATAGCAGGTAAAAAACCAGAAAGCGTTTTACCCGCCCCGGTTGGAGCAAACAGGAGAACGTCTTTGCCGTCTCGTGTCTTTTCGAGGGTTTCTAACTGGTGCGGATGATACATCCAACCCTTGCTTTTCAGCCATTGAGTTAGCGGACTAGCCTGAAGAAAATCCGGAACCACGCTGTTTTGCTCACGATGACTGGCTGAATTAATCATAATATTGTCGGTATCGGCCAATCTATGACACTACGCTCCAACCTGCTACAAGAAACCCAACAAATGCCGCCACTGCTGCAATCAAAGCAAAAGGCATTTGTGTGCGCACGTGGTTATGCGGCTCGATTCCACATGCGATGGAACTGACAATGGTTGTATCACTAATTGGAGAACAGTGATCTCCAAAAACCGCACCACTGAAAACAGCTGCTACGGTAACTGCATAAATAGTTTCGACACCACTCACATTCAAAAGATTCGGATGCTTTGCTATGATCGGAATCGCTAGTGGCATAAGAATACCCATTGTCCCCCATGAAGATCCCATTGTAAACGATATCAGTGCGCCAACTAAAAAAACAAATGCAGGTATCAACCACAATGGGACGGATCCATCCATCAAGCTGGCAATCGAATCACCTGCTTTTAATGCAGCCAAAGTGCTGCTCAGCATCCAGGCGCTCACCAGTATTAGAAGGGGTATTAGCATTGAGCGTGCACCATCGGTGTAAGTCATTATCACTTTCTCCCCAGACTTCTTATGTGGATATAGAATAATTGCTACAATGCTGGCGATGACACCCACCAGGCACATTATGTAAGGACCTTTACTGGTTCCAAAAGCAACGGAAACCTTTTCACCGGTAATCGGCAAGAGGCTTTTGTAAACACCCGCTTCTATCGCTTCTCCCAGACCAACCAAGTAAAACGCGACAATCATTCCAACCAGAAGTACAATCAGAGGGACAACCACTGATGAATAGCTACCCACTTGCGAGATTGATTGATCGATGGAAAAATCACGCTTTGCCTTGAGATTATTTCGAGCAGACACCTCAGCAACCTGCATTCTGCCGGGATTAAAGTTTCCGAAAACAGATATCAGGCATAGAACTAACGTGAACCAGCAATAAAAATTGAATGGTATTGATCGGACAAAATAAACGTACGGATTGACCTCCTGGCCGATCACACTGAAGCCTTCT
Organism: Puniceicoccaceae bacterium; assembly: GCA_050301675.1. GTDB lineage: Bacteria > Verrucomicrobiota > Verrucomicrobiia > Opitutales > Coraliomargaritaceae > Lentimonas. The sequence continues at coordinate 1,745 of JBNKZP010000056.1, read as the reverse complement.
CTGATCATTGAAAGTTGATAGGCAATCCAGGTAGAAACAAATGCCAGACATGCGACTGCGGAACTGGTTGAGTCGACAAGATAGGCGAGCTTTTCTCTGGAAACTCCACAGCTCGCGCCCAGCTTTCGGCTGACTCTGCCGACCAACATACTGTTTGCCAAACCATCAAAGAAACAGGCCAGCCCGAGTCCCATCACTCCTGTCTGCAAACTCTTGCTCGGATCTTTTACTTTCTTGAACAACCATTCAAATATGCGCTCAAAACCACCACTCTTTTCCAAAACTGCTGCAAACCCTCCCATCAAAAGCGTAAAGACCAAGGCGCCCATCTTCCAACTGCTCTTAAAATGAGGAATGAAATGATCGCTAAACAGACTCAGAAAAGAAAGCCACCAATTACCACCATTCAGAATCAAAACTCCTGAAACTGCTCCAGCCAGCAGTCCAATTATAGCTCTACGCGTTACCAGAACAATCGATAGAGCCACAATGCTTGGCCAGATTGGTTTCATCGGCGCATTAATCAGCGCTAAAATTGAGCCCGATAAAGTCATCAAGACAACGAATAATGCTTTTGTAGAAAAATTCATTCTTAGAATCTGTTCCTGATTCATGTTTAAAATATCCTTAGATCAATCACACCAAAGACTCTACGCTGCTTATTTGACTGACAAGTAGCCAGAAAATTAATCTCACGCCCACTTCTTGGCTTTGTTTCCAGCTACGCCAGACATCGCTAAAGACTCTAAAACCCAAAGGTTTAAAAATATGAATCCAAAAAGGACTCTATCAACCTAGAGAAGTATCCAAAAATCTTGGGGTCTTCGTGTCTTGGCATGAGTCAAATCAAAACAGTCAGCAACGTGGTAGTACAAAATTAATCCACCGAAAATAGCGAAAAATCTATCCCTGAAATCTGAAAAAATGATCAATTCTTAAAGAAAAATACTTGACTGGTGGGTTAAAGTGGGGCGAAGTGGGTTACTTTGGTTTATTAAGGATTTATATGGGGTTATTTAGAACAGGGGGATTCATTGGTGAGTTCCGACACAATCTGGACGACAAGGGTCGTCTGACGATTCCCTCTGCCTGGCGTCCGGCCAGTGATGGCGAAGACAATTATTTCTTGGCGTTGCCAAGTGTTGAAGAAGGCGCTTCCGCATATATAACAGTATATCCGCCCAAAATGATTCAGCGTCTGGAAGAGCGCATTTCACAGATTAGCATGGGAGACGTTGAGGGGCAGCGCATGGTTGCTGAGTTAATGTCAATGGCTCACAGCTTCAGTTGCGACAAGCAGGGACGTATGAGCCTGAGTGAAAAGCTGACTCGTCATGCTCAGATAAAAAAAAGCACCGTTCTCCTGGGCAAAATGTCCACATTTAGCATCTACAGCGAAGAACTCTACAATGCGTGTCAGGAATCCGGCCCCAGTGACCCGACAGTCCGAGCTGCGGTTTTCAAACGTTTTGAACTATAATAAATAACACTAAAGAAAGAATATAATATGAATACACTACTGGAATCCACTACTTGCGAAAATTTGAAAAGCTCAGGCAATTGGGTGCGCACGGGCAATGAGCGCCATGCTGGCTATGAGTATGCTCGTTCATCACGTGGCTCGTTTGTGACGGCAAGCGCTGTTGTCGAAACGACGCTGAGTCGAGGGAGTGCACTTGTGAAAAGACGCCCCCTCGCCCCTTCGAAACCACCCATGAGACTGGGGGGAACAGCCCTACGTAGAA
>JBNKZP010000055.1:0-10300 GCA_050301675.1 Puniceicoccaceae bacterium | reverse complement strand
GGCGCGGACTTCCACCTCGCCCATTGCGTAGGTTTTGGTCAGATTATTTGCTTCAATAACTAGATTGTTTTCCATGATTTCTTTGATCGCGAATGGGAATTCAAGCAACTCGTAAAATCAGTACAGGCCAAAGAGCATGTACTGATCAGTGCTCCACGGCGGGTTGGCAAATCTTCATTAATGAAGAAAGTGCTCGAATGGGGAAAGAATCAGGGATACTTTGCCATAGATGCAGATGTTCAGGATTGTAAGGATGAAAGCGACCTTCTCGAGATACTTGCTGAAGCATTTCGAAAATCAGGTATAAAACAAGGGTGGTTGAACAACATTTACCGGCAAATTAATGCACTAAGGAATTGGTTAAATGGGATGAAAGTAAATGTCTCAGCTGTCGGATTGGAGTTCGGCAGATCACTGCCACCTGAATGGAGAAAAACAACCAAAGTATTTGACGAGTTGTTCACAAAACTAGTCGATAATAACCAAAAGGTCCTGGTAGGCATGGATGAGTTGCCCATTTTCTTGAGCCGAATTATGAAGATCGACTTAGAAAATGGTGCAATACGAGTAGACATTATTTTGCATTGGCTTCGTTCTATTCGGCAAAAGTATCCACAAATTGTTTGGATCATTTGTGGCTCCATAGGTTTGGATACTTTTGCCGAACAACATAACTTAGTGGGTGCAATCAATGATTTACGATTACAGCGATTAGGAGCATTTTCTGATCAAGATGCACGACAGTTTCTAAAGCTATTGGGTGAGTCACCAAAGAATCCATTGAAGCTAAACGATGAAATAATTGACTATATAATTAAAAAGGTTGGTTGGCCGCTTCCATATTTTTTGCAATTAGTTTTTCAGATTGTTGATGAAATGCCACCCGATAAGCGTTCTACGGAATATCCCTCATCCAAAGATATCGATAATGCCTGTGAAAATTTATATAGTTCCGGTTATTCGAAGTACTTTGCACACTGGGTAACACGCTTACGCGATCAATTGTCAATTTCAGATGTAGATACTACCGAATTGATTTTGAGTTCAGTTTCTCGTCGTAAAGAAGGTATGAGTCGCAACAAACTCCTTCAGTTGCTGATTAGTCGGCAGCCGGATATGGATGTATCAAAACTTGAGAAGCAACTAACATTTTTGCTGGATATGCTGGAGCGGGACGGCTACTTCCTCCGTACCAATTCCATCTATGCATTCAGATCTTTTCTACTTCGTGAATTCTGGAAACGCCGTTCTTGAAAAAATGATCAGAAATGAAACCGAAGACCTCAGACTCTGAATTGCTTACTCCTAAACTGCGGATATTTAATCCTTCAAGGTTATCAGATGCAGAACTAGAAGCATCTTTCATTGTCCATTGTGAACTTTTCGAAAAATTGTTGAACCGGATTACCAACGAGAAGAAAGGTCATGTGCCTCAGCATCATCTAATCGTTGGACAGCGTGGCATGGGCAAGACAACATTACTTTGTCGTATCGCAGTCGAATTGCGCAAACCTGAATACTGCGAACAATACGTACCACTGCAATTTCCGGAAGAGCAATATATTGAGATAGACAGATTATCCAAATTTTGGCTAAGTTGTTTAGACTCTTTAGCGGATGCGTTGGATAAAGAGGGTGATTTGGTAGCAGCCAAAGATTTGGATGCAAAAATCCATTCATTGGATTTTGTGAATACGAATGAAAATGATGTGTCTCGTAAAGCAAAGAAGCTATTTGAAACAACGGCTCAGTCAATCCAGCGACGTCCAGTTCTACTCTTCGATAATTTCCATCATCTTCTGGAGCGGCTTAAAGAAGACGATTATGCGTTAAGAGCTTTTTTCATGAGGGAAGATGCGCCAATTCTGATCGCTGCGTCAACTATAATTCCCGGTGACACAAACGATTATGGAGCAGCCTTTTATGATGCGTTCATGATACATTTACTGCATCGTCTATCGCTTCAGGAAATGCAAAATATTCTGAAACGACTCGCGGAGAATTCAGGTAATGCTAGACTGGCAGCAAGGATCCAAAACGAGGTACCTCGTCTAGCAACATTGCGGGACTTAACTGGTGGTAACCCACGCACAACAGCTTTGCTCTTCGAGCTGTTTTCGCAAGGATTTTCCAAGGATGCGTATGACGATTTGGAGAGCTTGCTGGATCATATGACGCCGCTGTACCAATCTCGCTTGGATCAGCTTTCCGAACAAAGTCAGCTTGTTCTAGGCACATTGGCGCGAAACTGGAGTCCTGCGAGCGCTCAGCAGCTTACTGAACTGACAAATCTGCCACGCGGTAGTATTTCGACACAACTAAATCGTCTCGAAGCGATTGGTATGGTTGAGAAAGTCGAGCTTTCCAAAGGAAAAAAACCAGGCTATCAGGTTACAGAACGTTTTTTTAATATATGGTACTTAATGCGTTTTTCCGCACGTCGTCAGCGTAATAGCCTTATTTTTCTAACCCGATTTCTTCAGGAATTTTATACGCCTGCTGAGTTACATGAACGAGCTCGTGATTTGATAACAAAAGGGCAACTATCTAAAGGTGAACAAGTCTATGCCGCGGCTTTGTCAGAAACCGGCTTGGATACGACTACAGTTTACAAGCTGCATACTCGGGCCGACGATGCGCTCGCGGTTCACGAAGGTAGCGGCATGCTTAAAAGAATTGATCCGATCACTGATACATTGAGTGTTTCAGATGGTGGCTATAGTTTCGAAGAGACAAAGCGAAAGTTGAGGGAGCGAGTAATTGAGTCGGGTGCGAAGATTGATCCGGATGATTTTGTTGATGTTATTATGGGATCAATTGATCTGCTACCGCCCGATAAACCAAATCGTCTTGATCTAATCGAAAAAAAGCTGGAGGCAAAGGAAGTTGAGTTGCTTTATGAACAAACCAAAGGGCATAGTAAATGGATTGCTAAGTCTCCAACAGAAACTTGGATCGAAGAAAGACTTAGACGAGGATTGATTACTCGCTTGGATAATACAAAACAGATTCAGAATGCTTTAGAGGCTACCAATGATCCAATGGTTTGTCTAATATTTGCTGAATGGAATTGGGGGCATAATAATTTTGAACTAGCAACAAAAGCATATGAATCAGCGCTTGAACTAGGATTAACTAAGGACTATTTATACCACAAGTTGGTTTTTCTTTATCGTGATTTTAAGAATAACATAAAAAAAGCATATGATTACTTTAATTTAACGGTTAAGAGAAAAACAAGTGAACCTTTTTCTGGGTTAGAAGAGTTACAGAAAGCGCTTTTTGCTAGTTGCGAGCAGAACTGGGGACAAGCTCAACAGCACTTGGCAAACGCTCTGGACTTAACTGGAGATAAGTCTCCTTTGATAAACTATTCCGATTTTGATTGGATAAGTTCTGTATTACTGCATCAGGGTTACGGGGTAAAGTTGAGCAAATTCCTAGATGAAGAAGGTTGGTCAATACGCTTGATGCCGTGGGTAGAGGCGATTCGTGCTCATTCTTTAGAAGATCGTAGACATTTGTTGGATATTCCGCAGGAATCTCGCGAAGTTGCAGGCAATATATACGATCGGATTGCAAACATCCGAAAGCACTTGCCTGAATCAACCCGAAATTTGTTTACCAAGTGATCTGTCTGGAAGTGGTCATTTAGACTTCCTGCGCTTTTGCACAGCCCGAGCCAGGTCTGAAAGGATTGCTGCAGTAGTGGGTATGTCGATACAGGCATCTGTAATACTCTGCCCGTATACATTGTTACTGTCTGAACTGTAGTCCTGACGTCCGGCAACCAGGTGGCTTTCCAGCATCACACCGGCGATTCCTTGTTGTCCGGCAGCAACTTGTCCGGCAACATCCTTAGCGACTTCGACCTGACGCGTGTGATCCTTATTGCTATTTCCATGGCTACAGTCGACGATTAGTTTTTGTGGCAAATTCACGTCAGCCAGCTTTTTAAGGACAGATTCGATTTGGTTTGCCTGATAGTTGGGTCCGGTGCGATTGCCGCCGCGCAGAATCAGATGCGCGGAAGGATTGCCCGTCGTCTGAAAGATGGCAGTCACTCCCTGTTTGGTAACGGAGGGAAACCAATGAGGTTGTCCAGCAGAGCGTACGGCATCTATTGCAATTTGTACATTGCCACTGGTTCCATTCTTGAAGCCAACCGGCATGGACAAGCCCGAGGCAAGCTCGCGATGGACCTGACTTTCTGTAGTGCGTGCCCCGATTGCAGACCAGGCAATGGCATCTGCAATGAATTGCGGAATGATGGTGTCGAGAAATTCAGCTCCTGGCGGAAGACCCAGTTCGCAGATATCAACCAGTAACTTTCGCCCCAAACGAAGCCCTTTGTTAATTTCAAAACTGCCATCGATGTTGGGATCATTGATCAGACCTTTCCAGCCAACGACAGTGCGCGGCTTTTCAAAGTAAACACGCATAATAACCACAAGCTCTTCAGAGTACTTTTGAGCAAGTGGCAGAAGTTGCTCAGCATACTCTAACGCTGCTCGAGTATCATGAATTGAGCAGGGTCCTGCGACGACAATCAGGCGATCATCTTTATTTTCGAGAATATCTTCACATTCTTTACGCCCTTTATCAACGATCGAAGTTGCTCTGCCAGGAAGCGGAATTTCTTCGATCAGGATTGCCGGGGGAAGAAGTGGCCGCGTGTTGGCGATACGTCGCTTGTCGTGTGAAGTCTGCATGGAAAGTGAATCTAAATTTGTTGAAGTTCCTTTTGGAGTACCCCGATATAGGGCAACTGACGATAATACTCAGCGTAATCCAAACCGTAACCAACGACAAATTGATCTGGGATTTCAAAGCCTACAAAGTCTGCCTCAATATCGACCAAACGACGTGATTTTTTGTCCAATAGAACACATGTTTTTATTGAGGCAGGTCGCTTGGTCCAAAGTGTATCCAAGACTTTTAAAAGCGTATTGCCGGTATCCAGAATATCGTCAATCAGCAGTATATTCGCATCTTTGATGTCGAGTCGAATACTATTGATGATTTCAGGCGTTTTTGCAGGTGTTGTTTGGTTCTGGTAACTGCTGACATGTATGCAGTCGAGCCTGATCGGAAGATTTAGCTTACGAATTAAATCGGCGGCAAAAATAAGAGCGCCATTGGCAATCACAATGATGGTAAGTTCGCTTCCTGCATAAGCCGCATTTATTTGATTGGCCAGAGCGACAACACGTTTTTGAATCGTTATTTCGTCGAAAAGAATGGTTTTCACATTGTTGGCAAAAAATCTTTCAGGATGAACTGGCATTTTGTTTTGAGGCATTGAAAAAGTGTTTTTCAAAATCATAAGTTTGGCATTCCCGGAAATCCGCCCAAATCACCCATTTTTGATTGCATGGCTTTCATCATCTTGCGGCCTTTGCCTCCCTTCATCTTTTTCATCATTTTGTGCATTTGATTAAACTGCTTCAATAATGCGTTTACATCGCGCACTTGTACCCCTGAGCCATCAGCGACACGTTTAATTCGATTGCCTCGAAGTATTCGTGGATTACGTCTTTCCTTGAGCGTCATCGAAAGTATGATGGCTTCGGAATTTGCCATTTTCTTTTCCTCCTTATCACCAATTTGGATGTTACCAACACCCGGCAGCATACTGAATATTGAGTTAAGGGAACCCATTTTCTTGATCTGCTGCATCTGGCTGAGAAAATCCTCAAGATTGAAGTCTGCGTTTTGCAGCTTTCTGGCCATACGTTCAGCTTCTTCCTTGTCGATTGTCTCTTCGGCACGTTCAACCAGCGAGACGACATCGCCCATCCCGAGAATTCGTGAAGCAATACGGTCGGGGTAAAAGATTTCAAAATCGTCCGGTTTTTCACCGGTGCCCATAAACTTTATCGGGACCTGTGTAATCGATTTCATCGAAAGCGCAGCGCCACCACGCGCATCGCCATCCAATTTAGTGAGAACGATACCAGTGCAGCCAACTGCTTCATGAAAATGGCTGGCCACATTAACTGCTTCCTGCCCAAGGGCAGCATCTGCTACGAGCAGGATTTCGTGCGGGTGTATTGCATTTTTCAAGACTTTGATCTCTTCGATCAGATCAGTGTCGATCTGCAGGCGACCGGCTGTGTCAAAAATAATTAAATTGGCGTCGGCAGACTTTGCCGCTTCAAGGCCGCGTTGGGCAATATTGACGACATCCTTTTTTTCGCGATCACCGTAAAAAAAGCAGTTTTCATTTTTTGCCAGCGTCTCAAGTTGATCAATTGCTGCCGGACGATATACGTCGCAGGCAATCAGCGCTGGTCTGTAATCACTTTTTTTTGCAAGGTAGCGAGCAAGTTTGCCGCTGCTAGTGGTCTTGCCTGAGCCATGGAGTCCGACCATCATTATACGAAGTGGCTTTTTGTTTTCCAGTTCAGTAGCGCCTTCACCAAGAAGTTTTACCAATTCATCATGAATGATTTTTACAACTTGTTGACCCGGTGAAACAGACTTTAGAACTTCCTGTCCGACACATTGCGCTTGTACAGTGTCAATAAACTCACGAGCTACTTTAAAATGTACATCGGCAGACAGTAAGGCTTTTCGCACTTCTTTGAGTGCATCGGCCATATTGTTTTCAGTCAATTTGCCAGAACCACTGAGGTTGCGGAGGGCAAAACTTAATTTATCTGTAAGTGTTTTAAGCATTTGTGATTAGAGAAGATGTTGGAATAAAACCTAAAAGTTGCAGAAGCAAAATAATTTTTAACATTTACCAGATCTAACTATGCAAAACAGATGCTTTACAATGCAACAGTGTTCAATAGTGAATCATAGTTCAGTTCTGTTTATACATTTTTTTTAGCAGAGCCAATCGATATCAGTTTTTATGAAGCAACGAAGTATTTTAAGAGAAGTTTCAATCAGCGGTAAGTCTTTGCACACAGGTGAAGAAGTGCATCTTACCTTGAAACCTGCTCCCGTGAACCATGGAATTGTTTTTCAGCGTCTGGATCTTTTTGGAAAACCAGAACTCAAGCCTTCGATCGAATTTGTTACAGATCTGGTACGTAGCACTACGATTGCCGACGGTCATGCCAAAGTGCATACGGTTGAGCATGTGCTCAGCGCTTTAAGCGGATGTGGTATCGACAATGTTCTAATCGAGATGGACGCTAGTGAACCACCTATACTGGACGGCTCAGCCAAGCATTTCGTTAACCTTATCCAACAGGCCGAACCCGTTGAGCAAGATGCAGAACGTAGTTACTTCGTGCTTGAAGAGCCGGTTTCGGTTACTCGTGGAGGCAGTTCAATCATTGCATTGCCGCATGACGGACTAAGGATAACCTGCACATCGACGGATGATCGAGGCATTCATACCCAACATTTAAGCCTCGATATTGATCCGGAATCTTACATTGCACAAATCGCTCCAGCCCGTACGTTTACAATTTACGAAGACATTGAAGAACTGCTGAAACTGGGAAAAATAAAGGGCGGTAGTCTCGACAGTGCAATTGTTATCAAAGGCGATAAAGTATTGTCCAAAGAACCACTTCGTTTCAAAGACGAATTTGTCCGCCATAAAATGCTCGATATTATTGGCGATATCGTGCTTGTTGGAATGCCTGTAAAAGCTCATTTTGTAGCTGTGCGCCCCGGACATGCATTGAATGCAGAATTGTCAAAAGTGCTGCACAAAAAACTGTTGGCCAAAATTAAAGGCAAAAAAAAAGCAACCGCAGCCAAGAAGCTCGAAGTTACCAGTGAGCCAGAGAAAGCAATGGATATTCGGCGTGTTATGGATCTGTTGCCACATCGTTATCCGTTCATTTTGGTCGACCGAGTTATTGAAATAGTCGATGATGACGAGTTAGTCGCTCTCAAAAACGTCACGATCAACGAACCTTTTTTTCAAGGACACTATCCGGGGCGTCCGGTAATGCCCGGCGTACTGCAAGTCGAAGCAATGGCTCAGGCTGCTGGTTTATTGCTACTGCGAAGATTATCAATAGAGGACAACAAAATTGCCTTTTTCATGAGTGCGGACAAAATAAAGTTTCGTCAGGCAGTCGAACCAGGTGATTCGATAAAGATTCGGGTAAAATTGATAAAGATCAGAGGCAATAAGATTGCCACTGCTGCGAGCGAATGCACTGTAGGAGATAAAGTTGTTTCCAGCGCTGAATTGATGTTCATGCTTGTAGAAACGAACGAGTAGCCGGGAGAAAAAGAATGGCTACAAATGTCCACCCAACTGCAATCATAGAGCAGGGTGCCGAGCTTGATGAAGGCGTCACCATTGGAGCATATGCTTATGTCGGAGCACATGTTAGCATCTCCAGTGGAACCAATGTCATGCATCATGCAACGGTTGACGGAGCCACAACATTGGGAAAGGATAACGAAGTTCATCCCTATGCCTATGTTGGTGGTAAGACGCACGACCTGAAATATCGCGGCGGGGTGCAGCGTCTGCAAATCGGCGACCGGAACGTATTCCGCGAGTTCACCACGATTCATTGTGCTACTGCGGAGAACCAGATTACTCTCATTGGCGATGACAACGTAGTATTATCCTATAGTCATATTGCCCACGAATGCGTTATTGGAAATCATCTCATCATGAGCAGCCATGCAGCATTGGGGGGACATGTAATTGTAGGTGATCACGTAAATATAGGCTGGGGGGCCGGAATACATCAGTTCTGTCGCATGGGAGACCATTCGATGGCAGGAGCGGCTTCGAAAGTAGTGCAGGATGTCCCGCCTTACATGATTAGCGATGGTAGCCCGGCTGTTGCACGCATGATTAATAAAGTTGGTTTGGAGCGTGCCGGCTTTTCGAATGACGAAATTCTACTGGCTCGTCGGGTATTCAAGGCCTTTTACAAAGAAGGTCTGAATCGAAGCCAGGCACTTCAGAAACTCCGTAGCACAGAAGATATGAAAAACATCATAGTAAAGAATTTCACTGACTTTGTTTTAGCAAGTGAACGCGGCCTGTCTTGATTTGGCATAGCCAAATCTCAAGATGAACATTTAAACGTCGAACATCGAAAGTCGAATATTCAAAGTTCGATGTTCAACGTTCCACGTTCGATGTTTCTTTGGGTTCCAAACCCTTGGCGACCAATTCATTGAGCAATGAACTCGAACTAATAAATTTTGCATATTGTTTTAAAAAGTTACTGGTTTGAGCCAGTTTTTCATCATCCGCTGCAATTTCAGGTATGGTTTTTTTCTTAATATAGACAAATGTGCCCAAATCTCCGCTGGTGATCATAGGAGAGATTTCTCCTTCTTTCATGCTCTGTGCACGTTGTAAGACAGCCGGGTCAATCTCGCGGGGCGCTTCACTTTTCTTAAAAGCTTCATATTCATGAACAGTCAGTCCCAGCGCTTCGGCTGCTGAGGTAAACTCAGTTCCGGCCAATACCAGTGCGGAAAGTTCGTCTTTGATACTTTGGCCTTTGGCGTTAAAGAGACGGCGTTTTTCTTCTGCCATGTAATCAGCCTTCACTGCTTCGGCGACCGCTTCATATTCAGGTATTTCCGGTGGCAATTGTCCTGAAAGAATTAACACGGCAAATCCGTCTGCGACTTTGTAAGCATCCGAAAAATATCGTTTCTCACTAAGTGCAAATGCGGATTCAAGCATTTGCGCCGGAAGTTTTTGAGTACGGGCTTCTTCGGCTGTATAAGGCGGTATCTCAATTATACTTAAGCTATTTTCATCGAGAAGCTTCAGGAATGCAGGCGAGTCCCGCTGAATATCGTTTCGGTAAAGTGTTAGAGCGAATTCCTGTGCTGCCTGATTTGCCAGCTTTTGCGCTATGTTGACAGTTAAATCGGCAGTAACCTCATCACGTACGTCTTCGAAAGTAACTTCTGGAGAAGGAGACTCTTCTGGTTCGCTTGTCTCCTTAGGAGGCTGGTTTGCTTCGTATGCGGCCACAAATCGAGCACGGTTCGTTATGTAGTGCTTGCGCAGTTCTTCTTCAGAAAAAGCGCTCACCTGATCCATATACTTGTCTGCGGGAAATTTGACGTAGCTAGCCTGAATTCGTTTGGGTATTTCGTATCGCTGTATATTGTTTTCGTAAAACTGAATCAGTACGTCTTCTTCTACTGATATTTCAGGATTAAATTCATTGTAACTGATTTCAGCAGTATCTATTTCGAATGTTGTTTCGTTGAGCTGCACCTGTAAGACCGCTTCAGAGTCCAGGAAATATCCGGGACCGGAGAGAACGCTTTCGACCTGTTCGATCCGATAGTCTTCTTCCAGTACAATGACAATGAGATCTTGCTTTATTTGAGG
>JBNKZP010000054.1:0-10342 GCA_050301675.1 Puniceicoccaceae bacterium | reverse complement strand
AGGAAATGCAAGAGCGTCATCAGGAAATCGAAGCTACCAAACGCCGGGCTGAAGCGCTCAAAAAGAAAGCAAAGCAGGTTACACAAGACCACTATGCTACGGACCGAAAAAAAAGCAGCGACCCGAAAAGTGTGTTATCTTTTGGATCCGTGCAGACAGCTCTAAAAAGCTCTGAAAACGTGCGAATGGCATTTATCTACAGCGAAATCCTGGGGAAACCGGTCGGTTTGCGTAGCTCTTCACATGGAATCGAAGACTGATCCTGAATCCTGATATATTGAAAAATTATTTCTGGGTTGATCACGTAGCGTACCGCTTCAGCATTTTTGCAAGGGCGTAATTTCAATTTGTAGCAACTAGGAGATTCCGGAATCGCCAATCTCCGCATTTGCAGCTTCAGAGTTAATCCCCGCAGAATGCCCGACAGAAAGCCTGCAAAACAACCACTGCAGCCTGTTTAATACGTTGCCAGACAGGAGTCTGGCGATCCCGGATTCACGTGAACTACAAATCGTTTGTTGAAGCGGCACGCTACGGTACTTTTGCACATCTGACTTCCCTTTTGCAAATAAGACTCTTTTTATTAGATGAATGCAAAGCGATGAAGCATCTCAAGCCAGCGTAGTAAGCCTTGTTTCAAACGTCGTCCTTTCGTGTGTAAAGGTTCTAGTTGGATCCATTGGGTCATCTTACGCGATGATTGCTGACGGGATTGAGTCCCTGGCAGATTGTGTATCGTCACTCATCGTCTGGAGCGGTTTGCGAATCGGCTCGAAGGAGCCGGATTTAGAGCATCCTTATGGCCATGGCAAGGCCGAAGCAATCGCTACTCTGTTTGCAGGAATCGGCTTGTGGGTTTCGGGTGGATTGATCGCGTCTCAGGCGATTCGCGAGATCATTGCCAATAATGAACCACCAAAGCTCTTCACTGTTCCGGCACTGATTGCCATAATAGCAGCAAAGGAACTACTTTTTCGATACCTCCGAAGACAGGCCCACAAACATGATTCGGCTGCGCTTATGGCCGAGGCATTTCACCACCGCAGTGATTTTATGACCTCTCTCTGTGTACTTGTAGGTATTTGCATCGCTGTGTTTGCCGGACCCGAATTTGCCCTGGCTGACGATGTTGCTGCACTCTTGGTCACAGGGCTAATTTTCAGGAACGGTTGGATCATCATACAGCCGTCGATTGATGAACTGATGGATCGGAGCGTTTCTGGCAAACGAAACTCAATGATTCGGCAATTGATTTTGGAAACACCGGGGGTTATCTGTGTTGAGAAGTTATGGATGCGACGAAGTGGAAGGCGGTTTCATGTCGATGTCCATATAGAAGTTGCTCCCGAAATTTCCGTTCGGGAAGGACATGAGATAGCTCATCGTGTTAAAGACTGTCTTCTCCAACTCAATGAACTTTCAATTGAACACGTAAATACTCATGTTGAGCCAGCTGATAATTTTACCGCTGACTGATGTTTATCCACCTAGACCGAATGACAGAAGGTTTGAAACGATAGAATCGAAATCGTCATCGAAGTCCAAGTCGAAATCGAGCCGGACAACATTATTAATCGATTTCGATAACGATTTGGATTTCGATAGGGTACTTTCACTTCTTTCCAGAATTAGTGTTAGACCTATGATTGTTCACTCATTTTGTTAAACTTGGAATGACATATGAATATCGAACGAAACTACTCAGTCTAATGAGTTGTGAACGCTGACTGATTCTGATTGAGTTTCCTTTGCATTTTTTCCACTTCTCTTCCGATTATGTCCCTCTTTTGAAACAGGTGCGAAAAGAAAGAAGGCTACAATTATTAGGCCGCCACCAAGTATTAACATAAATTTCCAATTCGTTTTCTTTGCTATAACGTTTTTTATAAATGAAAAGTTGAGAGTGAGGTGAACACACAGGAATGCCAAAAACAGATAAGCCGCCGCCAAATGGTATTCGCCCCACTCGTGCCTGGACATTCCCAGCAGGCTCAATCCTTGCCCACCTTTAAAACCGGGAACAAGCCGGTAATGCATTAAAACACCGGTTCCAAACATGAAGCAAAACAGGAACCACATGGTTGTGTCGGCGATTATCCGAAGACGTTTCGTATTCATCTTTTATAATCTATGTCGAAGTGAGGCACGCAGTAAAACGTGCAGCGTGTAACGGAGTTGTTCTCCGCTATTTTGTTCTGCTTCAATCATCGCTATTATGTTCCTGGGATGGACTGGTAGAAAGACCTGCCCATTGTTTTAGCACTGTAAGCTCCGGTTTGCTGACAGAGGCTTTTGGATGAGTAATGAGGTAAATGGGAAGTGGCATCTCGCCTTCAGCAATTTCTTCAATAATTTCTTCCTTCATTTCCGAATCGCCTGAATGCTTACTCCACTCAGAGAAATTTAATTCTTCCCGACCTTCTTTTACATCGTGGGCAACAAGCCACGAGACTGGAGCAATATAGCTATACCACGGCCAATTGACTTCATTTGAATGGCAATCGTAACAGCTTCGCTTCAAGATCGCTTTCACCTCAACCGGAGCATCGAGATCTGAAGTAACTGGTGGATTGCTCCGGTCTACCGAAATTAATTGCATCGCGAAAAAAATCGCGCCCAACGCAAACAGGATGTACTTGATTTTCTTTTTCATATTATTTGCAACGTCAAAGCTTCATAGGTTTAAAAGTATTGAGTTGAAACTGCTATTAAAATCGAGCTAGACAACAATATCAATCGATTTTGACCTGGATTTCGATAACGATTTCGATTCTATCATTTCAAACCTTTTGTCATTCGTTATAAGGGCGAGAACGACGGCGGGTTAGAAAACCCGCCCGATCATTAACGTGCAAAAACGGAGCGTGGACATTCCTGTCCGCGTCTTAATCGTACACTGAACGTGTACGGAACTCTAACAACAGATTTCTTAACAAGATATGTATTTTTGCTTGTGCCTGCACTTTCCTGCATCAGGTTTGTCTAGCATATATGGAAAATAAACCTTTGATTATGCTCGGATTGCCCAAAGGCAGTCTGGAAGATTCAACAATTACACTCTTCAGTAAAGCCGGGTTTAACATTACCAGGCGTTCGCGGTCATATCGCCCTGCGATTGATGATTCGGATCTGGATGGTCGTTTTGTGCGTGCCCAGGAGGTTAGCCAGTATGTTGAACACGGTTATTTTGACTGCGGCCTGACAGGCCAGGATTGGGTGCGAGAGAATGATTCCGATGTAATTGAGGTGTGCGATCTGGTTTACAGTCGAGCATCCAACCGGCGTTCGCGGTGGATCATTGCAGTGCCACAGGCATCATCCATCAAAACAGTGAAAGATCTCGAAGGCAAACGCGTAGCCACAGAACTGATAAACCTCACCAAAAAGTTTTTGAGTGAGAAGGGAGTTCATGCCGATGTAGAATTTTCCTGGGGGGCGACGGAAGTGAAAGTCCCTGATCTGGTAGATGCAATTGTGGACCTGACGGAGACCGGTAGTTCGCTACGTGCAAACAACCTTAGGATTGTCGATACGTTGCTGTATACAAACACTGTTCTTATTGCCAACAAGACAGCTTGGGAAGATTCCAAAAAACGTGAAAAAATCGAGACGATCGCTTTATTGCTTCAATCAGCGCTGGAAGCATATTCGAAGGTCGGATTAAAACTGAATATTGAAAAGTCCAGGCTCGAAACAATCATTAAGGAACTTCCCGCTTTGCGCAACCCAACCATCAACCGCCTGACTGATGAGAACTGGGTTGCGATCGATACAGTTGTCGATGAGAAAATAGTTCGTGATATCATTCCGACGTTGAAAGCACATGGCGCGGAAGGAATCATCGAGTATCCATTAAACAAAGTAGTCTATTAAACCCGCCCCAGCGGAGCCAGAAGTCTAAGAACATCAAAGTTTTAACTTCAATCTTCAAACTTCTAAATAGTTACGCTGCGAACGAAATCTTTATCATTTTACACAGAATTTTCATAGGAACGTCTTATTAACCCAACAACAATAACAACGTCATGAACCTGATCACACCTGAAGTCCGCTCTGAAATCAAAGAAATAACCCGGCGTGCCGGTCATATCTGGAGGTATCTTTGACGGCGACAAAAAGACTGCACGCGTTACTGAGCTTGAAGCAAAAATGGCAAATCCGGATTTCTGGAATGACCAGGCAGCTGCTCAGACCGTAATCAACGAAGCCAACCGCTTAAAAAGCGCTGTAAATCCGATCAAGTCCTTTCGCAGCGAAATAGACGATCTGAATGCATTACTGGAGTTAGTCGACGAATCGTCAGACGATCCGGGAGTCGAAGACTACCAAAAAGAAATAATCGACACCCTGGAACGCCTAAAGCCAGAACTGGACAAACTGGAACTCGCGTCATTTCTCAGTGGCCCGAACGACAGTTGCAATGCGCTGCTAACCATTAATTCCGGCGCCGGCGGCACGGAGTCCTGTGATTGGGCAGACATGCTCCTGCGGATGTACACACGCTGGGCCGAGCAAGCTGGCTTTGATGTCGAAGTTCTGGATATCAGCCCAGGTGAAGAGGCCGGGATATCCAGTGCAACCCTTCGCATCTCCGGACCAAACGCCTTTGGCTATGCAAAAGCCGAACGCGGCGTGCATCGTCTGGTGCGAATTAGTCCATTTGACTCCAATGCACGACGCCACACCTCATTCTCATCAGTGGATGTGATTGCAGAACTGGAAGATGATGCAGCCATTGAGATCGCCCCCGAGGACATCCGTACAGATGTCTATCGCGCCAGTGGCAAAGGTGGTCAGCACGTAAACCGGACGGAATCAGCGGTGCGACTGACACACATACCAACCGGTATTGTCGTGACCTGTCAAAATGAACGCTCACAGATGAAAAACAAGGCAACTGCCCTGCGAACACTAAAATCTCGTCTGTACGAAAAACAGGAAGACGAGAAACGTAGTGAAATGGAAAAATTCTACAGTGAGAAAGGAGATATTGCCTGGGGAAATCAAATCCGCTCATACGTCTTCCAACCCTATCAAATGGTCAAAGACTTGCGCACCGGTGTCGAGTCAGGAAATGTTCAAGCGGTAATGGATGGCGCACTCGATCCTTTTATTCATGCATGGCTGAGAGCGGGAGGGCCAACATCACGCCGCTCTGCAGCCGAACGTGAATTTGGCGATGAGTAGCCTGCAAACGGAAACGGTCGGGTTAAGCTATGCTTTTTTAAAGGAGGTTTTCTCTGAACAGACACTCTTTGAAAACAAAACATGGCGTTACTCTCCAAAAGCGTTCCCGCTGTCTTCACAACAGGTCGCAGAAATCGAATTGATCGGCCGCGCCTGTTATGAATTTTACCGTGCAACTGAGACCTTGTACTTGCGTTCGGCAGCGGGTAAAAAACTATTGCGCAATCGTGAGCTGTACGCTCCCTGGGTAGCCGAATATCTGGATCGAGGCAAGCCGAACACGTTGCTGCAATATGCCCGGTCAAAGTCCTTACTTGGCTCAACTCCGGCAATCATCCGCCCGGACCTACTGATTACCGAAAAAGGCTTTGCACTCACAGAAATTGATTCCGTGCCAGGTGGAATCGGGCTAACCGCTTTCTTAAATCAGTTGTACGCAAAAGTACATAGAGACACTCCGATTGGCCTGGGCGACTCCAACATGTTGGAGGCTTTTTACACAGCTGTTAGCAATTGTGCACCCGGCGTCACCACTCCGCATATCGCGATCCTCATAAGCGATGAGAGCCAGACCTTTCGACCCGAAATGGAGTGGCTTGCAAGCAAGTTGCGGATGCTTGGACATCGCGTGCACGTCTACCATGCCAATAAAATAATTTCACAAGGCGGGTCTATCTGTGTGGATGTCGAAGGTAAGCCGCGAAAAGTAGATGTGATCTACCGTTTCTGGGAGTTATTCGATCTGGACAATTTATCTGCAGCAAAACAGCTTATTAAAGCTCCATCTGAGTTGCGAATTGGTTTGACGCCTCCGATGCGCCCTTTTCAGGAAGAAAAGCTAAGTCTGGCGTTATTTCACCATCATGCGCTGAGAGATTTCTGGCGAGAAAATCTCTCAGCAGAGTCTCGCAGAGTACTCGAACGGATCATTCCAATGACCTGGATTATCGACCCGGTTGCCTTGCCTCCAAATGCAGTTTTGAACGCCCCTTTCATCGATGGTTTACCAATTACTAACTGGTTAGAACTAGCGGATGTAAGCAGAAAAAAACGCACCATGATCATCAAAATAAGCGGCTTCCACCCAAACGCCTGGGGCGCTCGGAGCGTTACCCTGGGAAGCGACTCTTCGCGAGAGGAATGGAAGCGGGCAATCGAACAGGCAATTGCAATGGCAAATACCTCAACCTATATACTACAACTATATGCAAAACCAAGCCGGCAAAGACACCCAATCTATGAAGACGATGGTACACTCTCACAGATAGAAAGCCGCGTGAGACTGTGCCCTTATTATTTTGTCGACGAGAAAGCACAGCAAACTAAGTTATGTGGTATTTTGGCCACCCTATGTCCCGCAGACAAAAAAATCATCCACGGAATGAAGGATGCAGCACTGCTGCCCTGTGTGCAAATGAATTGAAAATGCTGTCAAAAGAAGAATTGAGTCATTAGCGATATTATTGCATCACGCCTGATTTGAAAAATAGCTTTTCTTTTGAATGGCTTTTGAGAACATTACCTTATTTTTATAATCGTATGGAGTTAGTTAATCTTGAAGTCCACTGGGACAAAATTCGCCAAAAGGCAGCCAAAATAGTTGCTCGAGAAACGGCGTTGAAACCATTGCTGGACGAAACCGTCCTGGAGCGCACATCTTTTGCCGAATGCATCACTTACAGATTAGCCCGCAAACTTGTTAGCCATTCGACTTCGATCAACGTGTTGCACGACACATTTATGGAAGCTTTTTCGAATGAACCAGCGATTTTGCAACAAATAGCCTTTGATATGAATACTGTTTGTGAGCGTGATCCCGCATGCTCGGATTCCCTTACGCCACTGCTTTATTTCAAAGGATTTCAAGCATTGATTTGCTATCGGATCGGTCACTATTTGTGGCAGAATGAGCGCAATGAATTTGCTCTCTACCTACAGAGTCTCATATCAGAAACGTTTGCGGTGGATATTCATCCCGCGGCGAAAATTGGTCATGGCATTTTGCTGGATCACGCTACTGGTTTTGTGGCAGGCGAGACGACTGTCATTGAAAACAATGTTTCCATTTTGCATGAAGTTACGCTGGGTGGAACGGGCAAGGATCGCGGTGACCGGCACCCCAAAGTCCGCTCGGGTGTTTTGCTGGGCGCAGGCGCTAAAGTATTAGGCAATGTTGAGATAGGTGAAGGCGCTAAAGTCGGCGCAGGTAGTGTCGTGCTCGACTCGGTGCCTCCACATACGAGTGTCGCCGGTGTGCCGGCAAGAATACTGGGCGCGACGAAAGACGTTAGTCCAGCCCTGGGTATGTGCCAGAGATTTGACAGTTGACTCAACGTATCGTGATTGAGTTCCTTCAATTATCCGACATCAGTTAAACCAGATAGCAGTTTGTTCAACACAATACATCTAATACCAACTCTTGCCATAGCCAATACACAACAAGCGCTATGGGCGCTTTGCCTGGCGGTCGGCGCAGGGTGTCTGCTAACTGTTTTGTCACGCAGACTGCATTTACCGACTATTGTGTTATTACTGCTGGGAGGCTTCCTGCTCGGTTCTGAGGGAATTGGCATTCTGGATCCCAATGCACTGGGCGATTTTTTACCAATGATTGTCTCAATGGCAGTAGGGCTTATCTTATTTGAAGGTGGTTTAACTTTAAACATTAAAGATTTTTCGCACACCTCGACGGTTATTAAGCGCCTGCTGTCCGCAGGTGTTCTGATTACCTGGCTAGGTTCGGCGCTGACGGTGTACTTTGTCTTTCCGGTTTCTCCGTCATTTGCACTTTTGATGGGTAGTCTGATTATCGTTACCGGTCCGACAGTAATTGTGCCATTACTGCGGAGAATCCGTATTCATCAGAAGTTAGGCAGCATTTTACATTGGGAAGCCGTTCTGATCGATTCAATCGGTGTATTTATCGCAATTCTTTGCTTCGAATGGGTTGTCGAAGGTGGTGGCACGGTAGCTATTCCTAATTTCATGATCCGCATCATTGGCGGTAGCTGCATTGGCTTAATTGGCGGTTATATAATCTATTGGTTGATGAGACATAACTGGATTCCGGATGATATAATCAATGCCTTTACACTTGCCAGCGCTATGCTGGTTTTCGGGGTCACAGAGCTAATCAAACCTGAGGCCGGACTCCTTTCGGTCACTGTTGCCGGACTGATAGTCGGACTTAAAAAGCCACGGCAAATTAAGGAGGTGAAAGCCTTCAAGGCAGAAATTGTCGATTTGTTAATTGGTTTGCTGTTTTTGATATTGGTAGCCCGCCTGGAAGTGCAGCAATTCGTCAGCTTTTTCAATTCCGGTGGCGGCCTGGTTCTTTTTGCAGTTATTGTTTTGATTCGCCCTATTAGCGTTATCGTTTCGTCATGGGGTACTGCGCTCAACATAAGAGAAAAAGCATTACTCAGTTGGGTCGCTCCTCGCGGAGTCGTAGCAGCATCCATGGCTTCGTTATTTGCATTGTCACTACAGTCAAAGGGAAATGATGAAAGCGCCGCTCTCATGGAATCGTTTGTTTATTCCATTATTTGTGCAACAGTGTTTATTCAGGGTCTTTCTGCCGGAGTCGTTGCTCGTATTCTGAAGCTGCAACGCCCTGCCCCAAATGATCTGGTTATAATCGGCGCCCATTATTTCGGTCGCGAACTGGCCAAGCTACTCGCAAGCGAAAACGAACAAAAGGTAATCCTGCTGGATGCTAATTCAAGTAATGTTGAGCTTGCCAATGAAGAAAATCTGGTTGCGTTGTGTTGCGATGCCCTTGAAGCAGAAAAACTCTACGAAGAACAACAGATACTGTTTGGCGCGGGCCAGATACTTGCATTGACCGACAATATTGAGTTGAACCAACTTCTGATGCAACGATGGGCAGATGTTCTCAACAACGAAAAAGTTTTCGGTTGGATCCCTTCCGATTATTCCGAGAAGAACAAACAAATCGTCGGACAACCTGTATTCGGCAATCTTGAGCAGCCAACAACAATCGGCAGTGAACTTTTACAGGAAGAAAGCAGCTTGGAATCAGTCGTCTGGGAAGACGGCAAAAAATTACCGTCCGGTGATTGGAACCCGCTTTACATCCGCAGGGGCAAATTATTGAAGGCAGTACCAAACGATACCGTGCTCAAAGAACTCGTCAGAAATAACGACGAAATCATTTGTCTGCACAGTTCAAAAGGATTTCTGCTGCGTGCGGTTCAAAAAGGTGGGTACAAAAGGATCCGATGCGAAAGCATTGAAGACCTCTATCAGCAACTTGCTCAAATCGCAGCAAACGCCGTGGATGGCTTGCTTGAAACAGAGATCCTTGAAAGCATCGGGGCGCAAGGCAAATTATTCCCAACATACCTGGGCCATGGAATCGCAATTCCAAACATTTACAGTTCAGACCTGGATCAACGTATTTGTTTTGTAATCTCACTATCAGAAAGCCTTCGAATTCCAGATAGAAAAGAAACCATCGACTGTATTTTCCTGCTTCTGAGCCCACTAGGAGACACCGAAGGTCATCTTGCAACACTCTCTGATATTTCAAAATGCTGCCGCTCCATTCGTCGACTCAGGCTAATCAAAAATGCCGACAAAATTGAGGATATAATCGCCGCTGTGAGTTAATCAGATAACTCATACTCACACACAATATTCTTGGTTATTACAGCGGCCAGCATGCAATTCATAGAATTACGTAGCGTGTCGCTTTAGCAAAGATATTACGTAAGGCAGACATAGTTTTTAACCTAAATTCCGCAGTTGAACCGCACAAGAAATGAATAAGTCTTTATCAATCAGGTCATTGTAAATAATAGCTCTTTCACCCAATGGGTGAAAGGCTGTAATTGTGTAAGTTGTTGATATTCAAATCGCATCTTTCATTTCAAAGCTTTCAACCACACTACCGGACAAAACTGTGAACAACAGCGTTAAATGTCTTAAATTAAGCAACTTGTGGTTGTCTCTGGTTCTTAGCTCCCTTACAGAAGCTAAGAATTTCGGTTCTCCCCGGATTTCGGTTTTCACAGTACCTTTCTGACGGACAAGTTGGGCAAGTCATAGATTTTAAGATGAAGGAATGTTTCATCTCTGTAGCCATAGGCTTGTCGTGTTAACCATCCGATCTTGTTGTTGAAACCTTCCTGAC
>JBNKZP010000053.1:0-10532 GCA_050301675.1 Puniceicoccaceae bacterium | reverse complement strand
GATCAGTGCAAAGACAAGAATCGGATAGACCCAGATGCCTCCCTTTCTCAAATGTTCCAGCACGGAATCATGGGTTTCGCGTAGAACCAGTGCGTCACCGAGACTCACATCCATCGGCAGACTACCGCTCTTCTTTGCAGCAAAGTCAGCGATCGCGGAATCGGACTTTTTACCGATGGATACAAAGCGTGCTTTGAGTGTATCGCTCTCTTCAACAACACCTGCTTCCTTACCGGACGGGTCACTGAAATAAAGCAAGGGTCCGATCTGTACAAATGTTCCTTTGACAACAATTCCATCCGAGTCGAGCGCTTCCCCCGGATATGTTTTACCGCCCAGGACAGATTGTATTCGAGACAGCGATTCTTTTATGAGTGCGATCGATTCCTGAAGTCGCTCTTGCTCACTGATCGCAGGGTTTTCGATCGCCAGGTTTAGTTTGCGAATAGACGCACCGTAATTGTCTAACTCGCCTACAGAAAGGGCGCTTTCGTAGTTGCTGATGTACTCACTCAGCAGAGTATGCACGATGTAATCACGTTCTTTGCGCTGGGCATTTACGGTACTCTTAAGCGTCTCCAGATCAAAGCTGCGACTATCGCGTACTTTTCGAGCTTCAGACAACTCGGAACGGAGCTGTCTCGCCTGCACTTCAAGCGTGTTCAGTTTCTGTACGAGTGGTAGCTGCTGAGCTTGTATGTCCTTGCGTTGTTCAGTCAGGCGTTGAATCGCGTCTTCTAGTTTTGCTTGCTGTGCGCTGCGCAATTCTGAAAGGCTCTCAGCCTTCAGACTGTTTAGACAAATAGCCAGACAGGCGACTGTTTTTAAGAAAGTGTGCATAGGAACCTAGTTTTGCAGTGCGACTGGAAGATCAATAAAGCGTACCTCTTGAGTACTTTGATTCACAATCGCAATAACCTCTGCGATCGCTTCGTTGAGTTCGGGTTGTGATTCCCAGGTCCACCCTTGACTGTTTGGATAGCCAATGCCGGCATCCTCTCCAGAGCGAGTTCTATAGTAAGCAGCGCCCAGGCCCAAATATACAGACTGCACCTCACCCTCAGTGCCATCAGCCAATACACGGATTTCATCGCTCACTGTGATTGTACGATCAAATTCGTGAATACCGGTTAGGATGCTGATAACTGTTTGCATACGCTCGGCAATACCCAGAGTCGTTGTGGATGGATCTCCGGGAAGCCTTTGATACAAGGAAGCCAGCTTTTCCAGAAGAGGCGCCGGGAGACTTTTTTCAAATGTTTTCAATTCAGGCTCCATTTCGCGCAAAAAGCTCAAAATAGTTTTCTGATTTTTCCGGAGGCTTTCCTGCTGGGTAATAAGTTCTTTGCGTAAGATGTCTGCTGCTGAGCGAGTCGCTTCGATCTCGGCGAGGGCAGACTGGATTTTATCGATTTCGACCTTGGTGGTTGTTGTGAGATCTTCAAGCAGCGTCTGTTTTTCCAACCAGGCAACCGCTTCTGACGAAATCGCCTGTTCGACAGCAACCCATTCTTTGGTAATCGCACGTACGGACTCGATTTCTTCAGATGCCCATGACTGGCTGAAGATAGCAGTGCAGATGAAAATGCTGAGATAAAAATAAAAACCTGGTTTCATACGATAGGGGAAAATAGTTAACAGCGGATGCCAACATCTAAGAAATAAAAATTAGTGCAGCGCCGAAGAGAAATTTCAAGCATGGCAGTTGATCAAAAAAACCAAGCTGCAAAACACACATCGTCGGCTCAGCGAGGAAGACCGTCACATTATTTATTACATGCGTAAAGCAGGAAACGCAAAACAACGAATAGACTACGATTAATTGAATTGTTTTTTAAGAATATTTGACGCTCAAATAGACGTTAAGACATTTTAAAGAAAAAGCTGATACAGTATCTTCCTTATATTACTTAAGAATAATGTGACGCATGAAATATGAACTGACGCAACATGCACAAAAGGTTATGGCAGAACGGGACATTTCGATTGATTGGGTTGAGGTAACCCTGTCTCAGCCTGAATTGATTTTGCCCGATCCTGAGGACAGCATGGTTGAACGATATTTTCGTCAAATACCCGAATTCGGGGGTCGCATTCTGCGAGTCGCGATAAATACAAAGATTGAACCCGCACGTGTTGTTAGTGTATTCTTTGATCGAACAATGAAAGGAAAGCTATGAAATTACATATAGATAAGAAATCCGATGCGCTGTATTTGCGTTTAGATGATTCCAGTATAATCGAATCTCAAGAAGTTTCGCCGGGGGTAGTCCTGGACTTCAATGAGGACAATCAAGTAGTGGGTATTGAGATGCTCAATCTCTCACAACGAACGCCACAACTTAACCTCGATGAACTGCAATACCAGACTGCTTGATGATCGATCAAAACTCTAAAAGCTAAGTTACCAGTGTAACAAAGTCGTGGCAGTTACTCCAGGTGTTCGTAGTAAACAAATTCTCGATCCTGCATACGGTCCGGATGAAAAATTTTAATGAGATCGGCAAGTATATCATCGGGATGCAGTATTCCGGATTCCCAGATGGGATTACCGTTACCGGCAGTTTGCTGCTTGGTGTGATTATAGACTTTACCGGTCTGAGCAGCATGAAATTTTCTGAATCGCGGGTCGGCAGAGAAGAGCGCACTGCGGGTACAATAAAAGCTGGGATTTAACCAAATATCTGCATTGGCTGCTTTTAGAAACACACGTTCCATGTCCAACGGGATGGCGTTTGCGCTGTTCACATTATTCCAAAGGTAGTTGCCACCTGCATCTCTAATAAGTTGAGCTACATAGCTGTCGCCTCCTGCCATGTGCCATACTCCGGAATAAGGCGCACCACAAAAGACATCGGGCCGACTTTTGATCGTGTCGACTTTTGTGAGCAAAGCCTCATATCGGGCGGCAATCGTGTCGAAGATTTCATTGGCTTCTTCTGTTGCGTCGAAAAAGGCGGCAATAAATTTGATCCATTCGGCTCGTGCAAGCGGATGGTGTTCCTGGTACTCCGTAGTGATTACTGTCGTTAGTCCTGCACGCTTGAATTGCGCTATAGCACTTGATGTTGGCTCACTGGGAGTACTGATAAAGATCAGGTCAGGCTCAAGCAATAGCAAGCGTTCGGTATTGAGCACCTGGACAGTTTGCATGTTATAAATTGTACCCTCCTGAATACGTTTGCGAATGATTGGATTTACCAGATAATCCGCTGTTGCGACTCCGATGATCGTTTCCAGTTGATTGAGCGCTTCCAAGAAGCCGACATAAATGGTTTCCAGCGCAACGATCTTTTTAGCCGGCACTTGAATAATGGTAATATCCTCTGATAATTCAGGCTGGGAGGCGCCTCTGGGAACAAGTGCATACCGATACAGGAGCGTC
Source organism: Puniceicoccaceae bacterium (assembly GCA_050301675.1). GTDB lineage: Bacteria > Verrucomicrobiota > Verrucomicrobiia > Opitutales > Coraliomargaritaceae > Lentimonas. Next base: position 7,147 of record JBNKZP010000053.1, on the reverse strand, counting down.
GAATCGCCACTGCTAGCTTTAACTGTAACGATGCGGTGTGTTTCGAAGTCAATTATCTCGAAATTTTTCGCATAACGCAGCGGATACTTTTTACCATGGTTGAGTGTTTGTGCATGACAAACGGAGCACGCTATTAGCAGGGTAAACGCCAGTATGAAATATTTGCCGAATTTGAGTCTGTAAATTATTTCTCGCACGATAAAATGATATCTTTGTTGCAACTTACTTTTTGAATAATGTTTTGCCAGTCGCATTTTCCGTTATTGAACTCTGTTTTAAAATCTACTTTTTTGTTTCGATGGCAACAGATACCAGTAGCCCGGATGTGGGTATTATTATGGGCAGTCAATCTGACTGGTCGACGATGAGCGAAGCAGCCGTTTTGCTCAAACAACTTGAAATACCTTACGAAGCAAAAATCGTTAGTGCTCACCGCACACCACAACTCTTGTATTCATACGCAGAAACTGCTGAAGAACGTGGCATAAAGGTCATTATCGCAGGCGCCGGTGGAGCAGCACATTTGCCAGGCATGACTGCCGCAATCACGCACCTCCCGGTTCTGGGCGTACCAGTGCAGTCGAAAGCATTGAATGGGCAGGATTCGTTGCTTTCCATCGTTCAAATGCCTGCCGGTGTGCCAGTTATGACGCTCGCGATCGGTACGGCAGGGGCAAAGAACGCTGCGCTCTCGGCGGCAGCTATTTTATCGCTCAGTGATACTGCACTTTGCGGACGTCTTAAGGCATTTCGTAAAAATCAAACCAATCAGGTGCTTGCAACTGAGTTGACCGACCTATGATTCCACCTGGCAGCACGATTGGCATCCTTGGCGGTGGACAGTTGGGGCGAATGCTTATACTTGCAGGCCGCTCGCTCGGCTATCGCTTTCATGTCTTCGAACCATCAGGCCCCTGTCCCGCAGGGATGGTCGCGGATAAGGAAATCAATGCAGCTTACTCCGATCAAACTGCCCTGAAGACATTTGCCGACGGCGTCGATGTAATTACCTTAGAGTTTGAAAATATTCCGATCGAAGTTTTGGATTATCTCAGTGCTGTAAAACCAGTTTTGCCCGGAGGACATGCACTGCACATTTGTCAACATCGCCAACGTGAAAAGGACTTTCTCAAGCAAAACAATCTGCCGTGTGTACCTTTCGAGTATGCAGACTCTCCTGCAAGCCTCGTTCATGCATTCGGTGTAATCGGATTTCCTTGTGTGATCAAGACTGCCGCGTTCGGTTATGATGGGAAAGGTCAGATTAAGCTCAATTCTGCCGAAGAAGCGAACGATCCTGAAATGCTTTGGAAGCGACTCAACGAGCCGAGCCGTGTCGTTATTGAGGAATGGATCGAACACAAGGGTGAATTTTCGGTCATCTGTGCACGTAGAGCAGATGGTTCAAAGCAAACATTCCCGATGGCAGAAAATATTCATGTAAACCATATCTTGCACACTTCAATTGTCCCCGCGCGTGTCGATGATGATGTAAAGTCAACCGGTGAGACTCTGGCGTGCGAAGTTGCTGATAAACTTGACATTGTGGGCCTTATAGCGATTGAGTTCTTCCTGCACAAAAAAGGCCATTTAATCATTAACGAAATGGCCCCGCGCCCTCACAATTCCGGGCATTACACCATCGATGGATGTATCACTTCACAATTTGAGCAACACATTCGCGCGATTGCGGATTTACCGTTTGGCTCCACTGAATTGCACTCGGCAACAGTTATGACGAATCTGCTAGGTGATCTGTGGAAAGCTGGCGAACCAGACTGGAGTGCATTGTTAAGCAATCCTAAGGTAAAATTACATCTGTATGACAAAGGCGAAAGTCGTCCGGGGCGCAAGATGGGGCATTTCTGTGTCGTGGACAAATCGGTCGATAAGACTCTAGTTGCAGCAGAAAGACTGTACAAAAATCTTCAGAGGACATTCTAGGTTCGACGTTCAGAACTTGATCGTTGAAGTTTGTAAAAATGAATATTTACCCATCAAAGTCTGAATTCAAAAATCTTAGCAAAAGAGGCAATACGATTCCGGTGTATCTTGATCTCACGGCAGACTGCGATACGCCTTTGAGTGCATACTCCAAAATTCGTGAAAATGGGCCGGCCTTTTTGTTTGAATCGATTATCGGCGGTGAACGCATTGGGCGTTATTCATTTCTCGGAAGCAATCCTCGCAAGGTAATTCGAGTTTTTGGCAAAGAAATTATCATCACTCACAAAACGGGCCAGGTAGAGCATCTCCCCCCTCAGCAAGATCCCTTGTCTGTGATCGAAAATCTGATGGCTCGCCACAAACCGGTCCATCTTCCGGGAATGCCACCTTTTAATGGCGGCGCCGTTGGATTTGTCGGTCATGAATATGTTCACTACATAGAGCCCACGATTCCAAAGACAGAGAAGGATTCGCTCAAATTACCTGTTTTATATTATATGATCACCGACTCAGTGATTAGTTTCGATCATGTCCGGCAGATAATGCGCGTTTGTGTCAATGCGCATATTGAAGACGATAACGCTGATCCGGATACTGTGTACGAACAGGCAGTTGATGAAATCAAAAATATTTGTGAGCAACTATCGAAGTCGCCATTGCTTACACACAAACAGCGCGTTGACGCAGGTAGAATAGAAACACCGGCCGGCAATTTCACTAAAGAAGCATTTGAGGCAGCAGTAGCTCAGGTAAAAGAGTACATTTTTGCCGGGGATGTGATCCAGACCGTGCTCTCGCAGCGATTCGAAAAAAGATTTTATTCGACACCTATCGATCTCTACCGAGCGCTGCGCATTATAAATCCATCGCCTTACATGGTTTTGATTGAGGATGATGACTTTTCAATTGTCGGAGCCTCTCCGGAAGTTCATGTCCGGTTGACGGATGACAAAGTAACGATAAGGCCAATAGCCGGGACCAGGCCCCGTGGCATTGATGAGCAAGAAGACCTTGCTTTTGAGCAGGATTTACTTGCAGATCAAAAAGAGTGCGCGGAGCATCTGATGCTGGTCGATTTGGCACGCAATGACATTGGCCGTGTCTGTGAGTTTGGTTCCATTTCAGTGCCCGAGTACATGATAATTGAACACTATTCGCACGTCATGCACATTGTCTCGCAAGTAACCGGCAAAATTCGTCCGGATTGCAATGCTTATGATTTGATGCGGGCGACATTTCCAGCGGGCACCTTAAGTGGGGCGCCCAAAATCCGCGCATTGCAAATCATTGCTGAGCTTGAACACAGCCAGAGAGGAATCTACGGGGGAGCGATCGGCTATTTCGGTTACGAAGGAAATCACGACTCTTGCATTGGCATTCGTACCGCAGTCATTACAAACGAAACCATTTACATACAGTCAGGAGCAGGCATTGTCGCAGATTCTATTCCCGAAAATGAGTTTTTTGAAACGGTAAATAAGGCAAAAGGTATGCTGAAAGCAGTATCATTAGCAGAATTAATGAGTAGTAGTTTGTAAGTTTCATTGTGCAGTTACGATCATGTAATCGACTTATAAGAACTTTACTTTGAATAACATATAACCTTATAACTCAGAGATATAATAAGAATAAAGAATAGGAAGGTAGAAGCTATGGTTAAAGAACTAAACAAATCTCTTGCACTCAATCGACTGAATTTCACTGATGATGATTCTTTAACTGCACAGGCCCATAGAGATAATCGTGAAAAATCAGCAACGCCGAATGAGCGCAATGTTATGCGCACTTACATGCGGGAAATTGGCAAAACTCCATTGCTAACACCTGAAGAAGAAGTTGAGCTTGCAGAACTCATCAAAGAGGGCAACCAGGAAGCACGTAACCGTATGATTTCCGCAAATTTGCGTCTGGTTGTAAAAATTGCTCATGATTACAGCAACTTTGGGCTCCCTTTGCTCGATCTGATTAGTGAAGGAAATATCGGACTCATAAAAGCGGTCGAACGTTTTGATCCTTCCAAGGGAGGCAAGTTGAGTACTTATGCAGCATGGTGGATTAAACAGGCAATCAAACGTGCATTGGCAAATCAAAGCAAAACGATTCGCCTGCCAGTGCACCTTGTTGATAAAATATCTAAAATGCGTCGAATAACAACGCAGTTTGTTGAACAATATGATCGTGAACCCACGGATGAAGAGATTGCTTACGAAATGGGTGTTTCAGTCAACCGAGTAGCCCATCTCAAATCAGTGAGCACACGTCCGTCATCTTTAGATGCGCCAGTTGGCGAAGATGGTGATACAAAATTCGGTGAACTAATTGGTGATGATATGCAATTGACACCACTGGAAAATTTGCAGCACAAAACAATGCAAAACGATATCCAGGAGATAATCGATTTGCTTGAACCACGCGAAAGTGAAATCATACGGCTTCGTTTTGGTCTGGATGGTAACCATCCACTCACGCTGGAAGAAGTCGGTGAAAAATTTGATATTACCCGTGAACGCGTACGTCAGATTCAGACTATAGCACTTCACAAAATGCGTCGTATCATGATTGAAAATGAACGGCAGCGCAGCCAAAAAGAGGTACACCAAGAAAATCTTCAACTAAAGCGTATGGAAATCCTTCAAGAATTTTTTGAAGAACACGCCGTTGAAGATTAATACATTGTTATACTTGTTTGTTGTGCCCGGTTTTGGTGAATGCCAGAACCGGGCATTCTTTTATCCTAATCCCGGGAAAGTTTGAAAACATTCTGTCGAAATCGAAATTGTTATCAAAATCGATTGATAATTTTGTCTGGCTCGATTTCGACCTGAATTTTGACAAAGATTTCCGATTCTACTATTTCAACCCTTTTGTCATCCGGTATAGGACACCAATGGAAATCAATGTAAGTATCCCGCAGATCAAAACAAAACAGTCACCATAACGTGTATAAAAGCTTTTCTGCCACATCCATTCTTTGAAATGGCTAACACTATAGCTGCCTCCTCCACGAAAATAAATACTACCGTCTTCATTGTGTATGATAGAGCGAACTGTTCCAAAGCAATCAATCCAGCCACTCCAGCCACCATTTCCGCAGCGCATCACAGGGCGACGATTTTCCACTGCCCTGAGCACGGAATGCGCGGCATGTTGAGTCGCACCGCCCTCTTCTCCATACCAGGCATTATTGGTTGCCACAAAAAATACCTGAGCGCCCGCATGTGCACTTTCACGTGCCAGATGCGGGAACACATCTTCGTAGCATACCAAAGAACCGATGCTTAGTACGTGATCATTCACAGCAAGGTCGATCAGGTTTGGCTCGACCCCCGGGAGAAAATTTCCACCAAGAGGCACAACCTTGTCGACAAACCGAAAAAGGCGTGGCACGTATTCTCCAAATGGAACCAGTTCCCGCTTCGCATAGAAAGGCTCTACAAGTCCATTATCCGGTTCGACCAGACAGGCTCCATTATACCAGCGATCCGCTTCATAGTCTGCCGCCATATTTCCCATGAGAATCGGTTTATGAACCGTGTTTACCAGATTCTCGACCCAGGCCTGCATGTAGGGACTTCCTTTTACCGGCAAGGGTGTTGCTGCTTCTGGCCACAAGATCACATCACCCTCCAAGTGGGCCACAAATAGAGTCTGAGTTTCCAGAATTTTCAGATTTTCCAGCGCCCTTTCCTCATCCCACTTAAACTGTGGTTTGATGTAAGGTTGTACTACAGCAGCGGTAAACAGCTTGCTTGCAGAGTTGCGTTGTGGCAAAGAATGAAAAAAAGCGTAAACGCATACGCCCAGCGCCATAAGTCCAAGATAAAGATCCGGGCTAAACCAGCCGGACCACATTGTACGCTCTTTTAGGATTATACGATTTCGTAAAGTCTGCGCGACACATAGATTGAAAAAGACAAGTAGAAAAGATACCCCGTATGCACCCGTCCAGGCCGCAACTTGTAGTACAACTGGACGTTCCCATTGGCTTAGAGCTAATGGCGCCCAGGGAAATCCCCATAAAATCCACGACCGCGTCCACTCAAGTACAACCCAGGTTCCTGCGAGTCCTGCAAACGCAACAGACCGCAAAAAAAAGGATCGCATTCCAACCAGAGGTAATAAGACACGTGCAAAAAATATCCAGACTAAGAAGAATACGGCAAGTAATCCGGAAAGCGCAATTGTGCCAAAATAGGTTACATGGCGCAGCCAGATCAAAATAGCAAACCAGCCGCTCCATCCTGTTAGCAGAGCAACGCCAAAACACTGTCGTCTGGAAGGTTTTGTATAAAGCCAGAGAAGAATTGGAACAAATGCAATATAAGCGGCTTCTGCAAATCTGAACGGTGGAATTGACAGCACCCAGAGCAGCATTGTCAACAGACCACAGGCAACTCCCCAGAAAAGTGAATAGCGTTTCATCATTTTGTTTATTTCATGCCTGTGAAATTTTCGGCGATTACAGAATATATTCGCGTTTCCTAGCACAACTTCGCGGGCCCAACTTACAGATTTAGGTTCATCGAACTCGAACCAAGCGAGATTCCCTACACTTTTTCAAGTCGATCTACAATATTTTGAGCATAACGACGTAAAGCTGATTCCGGATCGATCCCCTTCAATCGACAGGCAGCGGCTATTTTGAACAATTGCTTGCTCGCATTCTCTTCGTTCAGGTCTTCACTCATTTTCTCGATTTCAGCAGTATCAATCATTGTAGACGCATCCAGTCCCAGTTTCTGTATTTGCTTGAAAATGCTCCTTGCAAACAACAGCGCCGGAAGCTGGTTTGGCAAATCCTTGAAAAGACCTTTTTGTTCAGGGCCACGCTTTTTTTCTTTTGCTTTGATTGCATCCCATTGTTCAAGCACTGCATTTGAGTCTTTAATATCCGTATTACCGAAAACATGCGGATGTCGTCTGATAAGTTTTTCATTAATTAAATCGCAGACCTCATCAAAGTTAAAATGCCCAGCCTCTTCCGCCATCCGGGCATGCATGACTACTTGCAAAAGCACATCACCCAGTTCCTCTTGCATGTGTTCCATATCCAATCGATCAATTGTCTGTAAAAGCTCGCAACATTCATCGATAAGACAGTCAGCAATCGATTGATGATTTTGCTCAATATCCCAGGGACACCCTGTGTCTGGTTCTCGCAAAGCCTTAACGGTCTGAATTAAATTGTTGATCGAACTCA
>JBNKZP010000052.1:0-10667 GCA_050301675.1 Puniceicoccaceae bacterium | reverse complement strand
AGTAATCTGGCAGCCCATCCGGCTCACTGTCGACAAAGGTTTCAGCAACCGTGGCATTCATTTGCTCGTCCAGTTCCAGCGCCGTCGCAATGCCATCTCCGTCATGATCCGTCAGCCCCAGGAGACCTACTGGATTCGAGTCGTAGAGCAGACGAAAGAATGCCTTGTCGGTCCCGGAAAAGAGTTCAAACTGCACAGCCTCCAATTGTCCGGCGCCATTTTCGCCATCAACACCTTTGATTGCATAGAAGTGCTGATCCCAAATACCATTTAAATCTACACTACTTTCAATCACATAGTATACATCAGGATTGCCCCACCATTTTAGCTCGAAGAATTGTGTAGGATTTGACTGAACTCGCTCTATGCGAAAGTCTTCGGGCAGAGCTGAAAGGGTATGGGCGACAATAAGGGCAGTAACTGAAAGTATTGATGAATAATTCATAGTGTAGGTTGGGTTGGAGGTTGGGTTAGAAAATGGGGTTTGATAGTTTTTTCTTTAAGGGTTATTCAACTTTGTTGGCTGTTTTGCTTCTTTATCAAACTCACAATCAGGATGATTGATGCCATGGGCACAGGTGTAAATACAATATCTCTCTGCGCTATCTTTCTTTTGAATTCTTACTTCTGAGCAAAGTACAAAAATTAAAACTGCTAATATTGAGCTTTTATTAATGATTTATTTATGTAATATGATTCACTTCGTGCATTAAGGGCCTTTGGAGGGAAAGCACGATAATTATTTGAAAACATCTTTTATCATTAAACCCAACTTTTATGAAACACCTGCGAATAACCGTAGAAGGAAAAGTCTACGATGTGGAAGTCGAATTATTGGATGAAGATACGGCATCGCCTACAAAAGAGACTCGCTCTTTGAGGGGTGTTCAGTCATCGACCTCAAGGACTCAGCCAACCGCTGTTGAAAACAAGCGATCTTCGGCTCCGGTGACCGAGGGTGCCGTTTTGAGTCCGCTTTCGGCAGTTGTAGTCTCTGTAGATGTAGCGATTGGGGATACTGTTGAGAAAGGGCAAAAAGTGGTCACACTGGAAGCAATGAAGATGAATACAATAGTTCCGGCGTCTGCTGCAGGTACTGTTGAAGCAATTCAGATATCTGTCGGCGATGCTGTCGAAGAAGGTCAACCGCTGATAACGATTAATTAAAAACGAAGTACAGTTCAGTTTCAAATGATCGAACTATTGCAAAACCTCTACGGAAATACCGGTCTTCCCTATGTAAATTGGCAAATGCCGGTCATGTGGATCGTTGTTCTTGTTCTTCTCTATCTTGCGGTTTACAAGCATTTTGAACCCTTGCTACTGATACCCATCGCCTTCGGCGCCCTGCTTGCTAATCTGCCTACCCAGGGGATTATGGAGGGTCTTGAGTTTGCCGGGCAGCTTTACGAGTTGAAGGAAGACGGTACCGGTGGGTTATTTTACTACTTTTTTCAGGGAATCCATCTGGAGCTTTTCCCACCAATCATATTTCTCGGAGTTGGTGCGTTAACAGACTTTGGTCCGCTGATTGCAAACCCACGCACTTTTTTGCTTGGAGCGGCAGCCCAGTTTGGTGTGTTCGGTGTGTTTATCGCAGCTTTTATGTTAAAGCACATTGGCATCGAGTACGGCCTGCCCGAATGTGCCGCGATTAGCATTATCGGCGGCGCGGATGGGCCAACGTCGATCTTTCTTGCCAACAAGCTGGCGCCTCATCTGATTGGCGCGATTGCAGTTTCGGCGTATAGCTATATGGCTCTGGTCCCCGTGATACAGCCACCGGTGATGCGTGCACTGACCACGGAAAATGAGCGCAGGATTCGCATGAAACGACTGCGTCAGGTCGGTCGCCTGGAAAAACTGGTTTTTGCCTTAAGCATTATGATGGCGTGCATCCTGTTGGTTCCGTCTGCCTCTCCGCTTATTTTTATGCTCTTCCTGGGCAATTTTATACGTGAGTGCGGCGTCACGGATCGACTAAGCAAAGCAGCCCAAAATGAGATCATCAATATTGTAACCATCTTTCTGGGTATAAGCGTTGGCATAACAATGAACGGCACTTATTTTCTGACTGCGCAGACACTCGGCATCCTGGGGCTTGGGGTACTTGCATTTGTGCTGGCGACGGCTTCCGGTGTGCTGATGGCAAAGATAATGAATCTGTTTTCCGGCACTAAAATTAATCCGCTGATCGGTTCTGCCGGCGTCAGCGCCGTACCGATGGCTGCAAGAGTCAGCCAGTTGGAAGGTCAGAAGGCAGATCCCGATAATTTTTTGCTGATGCACGCGATGGGGCCAAATGTTGCCGGCGTGATCGGAACCGCTCTTGTTGCCGGATTCTTTATGAGTGTTTTAGCCTGACTTCTTATTCATCCATTCATCCGATCACTGACTTGCCAATAATAGGTTGAATAATAAGCTTAGCTTCATGCATAAATCGACTCGATATCCCGTCTTCACCGCTGATGAGGCAGCGGCAATGATCAACAATGAAGATATAATCGGATTCAGTGGCTTTACCCCTTCAGGTGCGGTTAAAGAAATACCAACAGCGCTCGGACACAGAGCAAGAGCAGAGCACAGAAACGGACGAAAGTTCAAAATCGGTGTAATTACAGGCGCTTCCACTGGTGACTCTCTTGATGGAGAGTTAGCGCGTGCTGACGCGGTGCTGTTTCGTACTCCTTACCAAAGTAATGCTGATTTACGGCAGGCCATTAACAGAGGCACGACTCACTTTTTTGATATGCACCTGTCCATGTTACCGCAAGCAGTACGCTACGGACACTTGGGAAAGCTGAACTATGCTATTATCGAAGCAGCTGATGTCACTGATGCCGGTGAAATTATCCTCACCACATCGGTAGGCGCAACAAATACCTTTTGTACGGTTGCCGATAAGATTCTTATCGAATTGAACGAGTTTCACCCGGAAGCATTGAGAGGGCTTCATGACATCTACCAACCACAGGATCCGCCGCATCGAAGAGAGATTCCTATCTACACGGCAAGAGACCGCATAGGCACAGTTGCCATCCAGGTTGATCCGGCAAAAATCGTGGGGATTGTAAATACGAATCGTCCGGATGAAACCAGCCCATTCAAGGTCCCCGATGAAACAACCTTAAAGATAGGTGAAAATGTTGCCGACTTTTTAGCGACTGAATTGCAGGCTGGTAAACTTCCCAAATCTTTTTTACCGATACAGTCAGGCGTAGGTAATATTGCCAACGCTTTACTGGGTGCATTAGGCAAAAATCCCAAAGTACCACCCTTTGAAATGTACTCTGAAGTTATCCAGGATAGTGTAATTGGCCTGATCTGCAATGGAGATATCACCTATGCTTCCGGAACATCGCTAACTGTCTCTCCAACTGTCCTAAAGCAGGTTTATAACGAGTTGGACTTCTTTAAAGATCGCATCGTGCTACGACCGCAAGAACTTTCGAACAGTCCTGAAATTGTTCGCCGACTGGGAATCATTTCAATCAATACTGCCATCGAAATCGATATTTTTGGTAACGTCAATTCGACTCATATTATGGGACGCAACCTGATGAACGGGATCGGAGGCTCCGGTGATTTTACCCGTAATGCTTACATTTCCATATTCACCAGTCCATCGACGGCAAAAGGCAACATAATCAGCACAATTGTGCCTCTGGTAACTCATCTCGATCACACTGAGCACTCTGTAAACATTATTATAACAGAACAAGGTATTGCCGACCTTCGTGGCAAAGACCCCGTACAGCGTGCTCACAGTATTATTACCCAATGCGCACATCCTGATTACAGAGATTTGTTGCTTAAATACATGGGAGACACAAAACAGGGTCATTCGCCGCAGACACTGAACAAGGCTTTTGCCATGCATCAGGCCTTCACAGAACAGAAAGATATGCGCAAAGCAGGAATTTAGTCGTTTGCTTCAAACAGATCTTTAAACTTTTCGGATTATAATAATGCCCTTTGAGCTTATACAAAAAAATATTTAGCAAACAATACCAGAACTTGATTCGGTCAGACGACGAACGACGTGTGGACTGGATTAATCCGTTTTGTATTCTTGTACTGAGTGCAATCAGCGTTTTATTTATTTACTCAGCTCAATTCAATCACGGTGGTGAAGACTGGAAGAAACAACTCTTTTGGATCATACTGGGTTTAATTGTCTATGTCGCTGTTTCGATAGTAAACTACAAGGTATTCCTGAGCTATGCACATTTTGCATACGCGATTGGAATTCTCGGGCTATTGCTGACAATGCCACAAAGTCCGATAAGTGTAGAGATGATGGGTGCGCGAAGATGGATTAATATAGGCATTACGACCATTCAGCCAACCGAAGGAGCTAAAATCGGAACACTCATCATGATCGCAAGTATTCTTGCACGCTCGCAAATAGGAACGGTTAGAGAATCACTGCTTGTGCTGTCAAAAGTAGCCGCTGTTTTTTTATTTCCAATGTTGTTGATTTTTCTGCAACCAGACCTAGGATCGTCACTAGTTTTTCCACCAATGATTTTCGCATTACTTTATGTCTCCCGTTTGTCGGAGAAATTTTTCATCAGCGCTTTCGCCTTGTTTGCTGTCACTGTAAGCATTATCGGCATAGATATCTACGCCTACGGTCAGCACCTGGAAAAAGTTCGCGAAATCAAAAGCACGGAAACATCTGCTCTTTCAGAAGAGTATACATCACTTCTTCCAATTCGGAATTATCAAAGAGATCGGATTTTAACCTTTGTCGCACCCGACATTATTGATCCGAGAGGCACTGGCTCTAGCTGGAATGCCAAACAAGCAAAAATATCTGCTGCAACAGGAGGGCTGACAGGCAAGGGTTTTCTTAATGGGACCCAAGCACAACTTGGCTATCTCCCCAAAGCAGTTGCTCACAACGACTTTATTTTCTCTGTCATCGCAGAGGAAACAGGTTTTCTTGGAAGTGCGTTCGTCGTCGGGCTTTTTTGCCTGATAGTCATAAACGGCATACGTATTGCCGAACTCGCAAGAGATCGATTCGGGATGCAACTAGCTATTGGTGTTAGTGTCCTTTTCCTCGTCCATTTCTTCATAAATATTGGTATGACTATCGGCATTACACCGATCACCGGCCTACCACTTCCGTTTTTAAGTTACGGAGGCTCCTTTGTTTTAAGCTGTTTTATCCTCCAAGGATTTGTACAAAGCGTATATCGACACCGAAAAGATTATTCATAATCCAAACAACGATTCAAATGCAAACAACGCAACACAGCTATCAGAACAAGGGAACCTCGATTCAATCAGGTAAACCCATTAAACATGTCAGATTCAAATACACAAAAAACCGATTCACGTTTTACAGAGGAACTCTCTGCGGCACCCATAGAGGAAAAAGCAGAACGAATTGATCCTCAGCAACTCAAAAAAGAAGCTGTCAAACGAGAAAAACAGCAACCTCTGGTAAAACGCATAATCAAAGCGATTAAAAAAGAAAAAAAATCCTATTCGGAACTAATCATCAACTCCGAGCCTCTCGAAAGGCGAGTTGCGCTGCTTATTGATGGTGTCCTTGAAAAATTCGAGGTTGAGCGCACAGGTGAAGCCCGCGAGATCGGAGCTATCTTTAAAGGCAAGATTCAGAACCTTCAACCAGGTTTAAAAGCTGCATTTGTCGATATTGGCGAAGATAAGAACGCTTTTCTTCACTACTGGGATATTCTCCCTGCAGCCAATGACAATACGATCGAAGTGGTTCGCGACAATAAATCTGCCAAACAACGAAAGCGAGAAAGCGAGAAGTTCACAGTTAAAGACATCCCCAAACTCTACCCAACCGGCAGTGAAATTGTTGTTCAAATTACAAAAGGTCAGATCGGCTCAAAAGGCCCCCGCACCACCACAAACATTGCCCTGCCGGGCCGCTATCTGGTGCTCATGCCTTACGCCGGGACATTAGGCATTTCACGTAAGATAGAAGACCGTAAAGAACGCAACCGACTCAAAGATGTTCTTCGTAGCCTTACCATTCCCGAAGGCATGGGCGTTATCATCCGCACAGCCGGGGAAGGTAAAAAAGCGCGTTTCTTCGTCCGCGACCTGCACATCCTACTCAAACGCTGGGAGGCAATCAATCAGCGCATAACTGACAACAAAAAACCAGGCTGTGTCTATGTGGAGCCAGACATTGTTGGCCGTACTATCCGCGACTTCCTAACAGAAGACATCGACCGTGTTATTGTTGATAACAAACAAGACTACGATGATATCATCAAAGAAGTCACCGATATTTCACCACGCTCAAAATCAAAGATTCACTTCTTCGACGAGAACATACCGGTCTTCGAACGCTTCAATATCGAACGCCAAATAGCACAAACTTATATGCGCCGTGTGCCATTGCCCAGCGGGGGTGAGATTGTGATCGAAGGAACTGAGGCCTTGATTTCGATCGATGTGAACACTGGCTCGCACAAAAATAAAGACAAGGACGGCAAAGACTTCATTACTCAGGTAAATCTCGAGGCTGCGACAGAAATCGCTCGTCAGTTGCGCCTTCGTAACATCGGTGGACTCGTTATTCTCGATTTCATTGATATGAAAGCCAAAAAGGACCGAAATGCCGTGCTAAGGCGTATGCGTCAGGAGATGGCAAAAGACAAAGCCAAAAACCAGGTACTCCCCATATCCACACTTGGCATCATGCAGATGACCCGCCAGCGATACTCTGAGGGCCATGCCAGCGGCGTCTATACAAATTGCCCTTATTGCAACGGTCGTGGCACCGTAAAATCATCGCGTACAATGAGCGTCGAAATTCAACGCCGCCTGATCAGTGTGATCCGTCATATTCAAGCCCGCGATGGTATGAAGAAAGAAATCAACCTGCTGGTACTGCTCAACCCTTCGAACCTGGAACGATTGCGCAACGAAGACGAAGGCCTCCTGCTGGGTATCGAAGAATCCTATGGAGCACGTCTCTCGTTCCGGGCAGATCCGATCTACCATGTTGAAAACTTCAAAATTATTGATGCCGAAACCGGGCTTGAAGAACGCTAACAATGCTCCATCAACTCCACCGCCTTCTGCCAATATGCCTGATCTGCATAGCTGCGGCTTCTGCAAATGCCGAACGCATCTACCTGGGAATTGATGTGCTGGAACGATCCGGATTCGAAGCAATTGTTAACAAGCGAGTCGGCCTGCTCACCCACCCTGCCGGTGTCAATCGCAACGGCGTAAGCACTATCGACGTTCTAAGGCGCGCGCCGAATGTAAACCTGAAAGCCCTTTTTGGTCCCGAGCATGGCATATATGGTAACGAAAAAGCCAATCAACCCATTGATAACCAGATCGATAAACGCACAGGACTGCCGGTATATTCTCTTTATGGCAAATATCGCAAGCCTACACCTAAAATGCTTCAGGGGCTCGACGCACTTGTCATCGATCTTCAGGACATTGGAGTACGCTCATACACCTACGTAAGTTGTATGCGCTATGCCATGGAAGCCTGTTTTGAAAACGGCGTCGAAGTGATTATCCTGGACCGTCCCAATCCACTGGGTGGTCTTAAAGTCGACGGCCCTCCACTGGATGATGAGTGGCGCAGTTACGTCGGTGCGTTTAATGTTCCTTATGTACACGGCATGACGATTGGTGAACTGGCGCAGCTGGCAAAATACACTTCCGGCACAATGAATATATCCGACACCGCTCGCCAGGGCGGCAAACTGACTGTGATAAAGATGAATGACTGGCGCCGCAACATGCTATGGCCGGATACAGGACTAAAGTGGATACCCACTTCACCAAATATTCCCACCTTTTCAGCAGTTCTTGGCTATGCGATCACCGGACTCGGCGCCCAAATAGGTGGCTTTACACACGGCATTGGCACACCGCACCCATTTCGCCTGCTCAATTTTAAAGGCAAATCAAATGCTGAGCTAAAACGAACACTCA
Source organism: Puniceicoccaceae bacterium (assembly GCA_050301675.1). GTDB lineage: Bacteria > Verrucomicrobiota > Verrucomicrobiia > Opitutales > Coraliomargaritaceae > Lentimonas. Next base: position 2,711 of record JBNKZP010000052.1, on the reverse strand, counting down.
GTCAGCGCAAGATTCCCGGCTTAAACTTTTATATACTTAAAACAAAAAACAAAAAAGGTCTGCCTGTTGAAGGCGTCTTCGTTCAAGTTACTAACTGGAACAGTTTACGCCCGACCGAACTCAGCTTTCACATGATGCAGCTTACTGCCGAGTGGACTTCCCCAAACCCATTCCAGACGGCATCGAACTCCAGCCTGTTTAACAAACATGTGGGCAGCACTGCCTGGTGGGACGAAATCAGCAAATACGGCAAAAACGCTCTGGTAAAACGCTTTGTCAGTCAGTGGGCAGTTGAGGCAAAAACGTTTCAAAGTCAAAACCAGCAATTTTATCTTTACTGATTTCGCAGAACGGATGTAATCCAGTTTTGCGATCACATCACTGCAAGACCAACACCGAAAAACTTCCGGTGAGTTATAAGTCGATACTCTACCTAACCTAAATTCAATATGGAATTGCATGATCAAATACTAAATCTTCTTGGCTCTGAAGACTATGTTCCAGTTCGTCCGGGAACAATCCCAGGGCTCTTAAAGCTCGGCCCGGAAGAAGCAAAGCAAACAATACAGTTGCTTGATCAGATGCTCGAAGATGGTGAAATCGTCCGTCTCAAAAAAGATAAAGTTTGTCTTCCTGTTGATGCAGACCTGGTCAGCGGCAAAATATTTTTTCGACAAAACGGTGCTGCCAAACTAATAACCGATGCCAATAACAAAAAAGCCTCCGCTCCCGGGTACGAGATAGCCGCCGAAGATACCAGTGTCGCCATGCATCTTGATCAGGTACTCGCGCGCATTATCCGCCAACCACAGCATAAAGTTTCCGGCAAGGGTAAACGGAGTCACAAAAACGAAGACGAAACACCCAGGGCTCGCGTAATTCGCATACTGAAACGCACCCGTGAGACAATCACCGGAACGTTAAAGAAGAGTCGTCACGCCCATTATGTAATCGCCGACGATCCCCGTATCACCCAAGACATTCTAGTACCCGAACCTGCAAACTGCGGCATAAAACCAATCCCCCGATTAAACGATAAGGTGGTAGTCAAGCTCCTGGAGTGGACCCAACGACACCTCAATCCTGAAGGTGATATTGTTAAAGTACTGGGCAGCACCCACGAACCAGATACAGAATTTCAGGCAATCCTATATCAGTATAATCTCGTTCCACAGTTTCCATCTTCAGTCCAGGAACAAACAAAGAACTTCCCGGCATATGTTCACAAAAAAGACATTCCCGGGCGCCAGGACTGCCGAAATCTGTTTACCTTCACGATTGATCCCGACGATGCAAAAGACTTTGACGATGCACTTTCACTGGAAGAACTGACGGAGGGAAAAACACGCATTGGCATACATATTGCAGATGTTGGCGCGTACGTAAAACCAGGAACACCACTGGATGCCGAGGCACAAAAACGGGGTAATAGCACCTACCTGGTTGGCACAGTTATCCCAATGCTGCCTCACGCACTGTCCAATGGTCTTTGCAGCCTTGTAGAAGCACAGGACCGGCTAACCAAATCCTGTTTCATAACGTTCTCCAAAACTGCTGAAATCGTCGATGTAACATTCGCGAATACTGTAATCCGCAGCAACAAAAGGCTCACCTACAAACAGGCATACGCCTTTATGACGGAAGACCATTTCGATGCCATTCGTAAAACCCCACTGCCACCCAAACACCAGACCGGTTCGACCGGACGTTCGCTGGAAGAAGTCAGCGACGAAGAAATGAAACAATTGCAGAAACATATCCGCAACAGTTGGAAAATTGCAGCCAAGCTCAGAAAGCGCCGCTTCCAAGACGGATCACTCGATCTCGACATGGATTCCGTCAAAATCTACGTCGATGAAAAAGGCTATGCCGATCGGATCGAAAAAGAAATCAACGACGAAAGCCATCAGTTGATCGAAGAATTCATGCTCTGTGCCAACGAGCAAGTGGCACGCATAATGAAACGTACCAACACACCGAGCATTTATCGCGTCCACGATGAGCCCGATGATGAAAAACTCCAGGAACTGCGCGAGACAATGGCAACATTTGGCGTCACCTGTGGTAATTTGAGCAAAGCACGTGAGATGAGTAAGTTACTCAAAAAACTCAAAACACATCCACAGGGCTACACGCTCAAACTACAGGTATTGCGTAGTTTGAAACAAGCACAATACCGAGCCAGCGCCGATGGTCACTTCGGCCTGGCAAAGCACGATTACACTCATTTCACATCACCCATACGACGCTACTCCGATCTTATTGTGCACCGCATCCTGGACGATTACATGCATAAGGCAGGTATTAAATCAGCGCCCGACAATTTAGCCATCCATTACTCACAGGCCAAATTACAATCCCTCAGCGAACATCTCAGTATTACCGAACGCAACAGCACGGATGCAGAACGTGAATTTGCAAAGACCAAATTGCTCGAATTCTTCGAACGAGAACTGGAAAAGACCAAGAAACAGCCCTTTAAAGCTGTCATCACCGACCTCAAAAATCACGGCCTCTTCATAGAACTCCGTGACACGCTCACATTTGGCATGGTGCATATTTCGACCCTCGAAGATGATTTCTACCTCCTAAACAATGATAGCACTGCAATTATCGGTCGACGCACTCGGAAGGCGTACACATTAGGTCAGACAATTGAAGTACAAGTCGAGCGCGTCGATCGTTTTAAGCGTCAGATCGATTTCAGAATT
>JBNKZP010000051.1:0-10731 GCA_050301675.1 Puniceicoccaceae bacterium | reverse complement strand
TTTTCATTGAAATGCCTGAAATCTTTGCAAGTTCATCTACAGACGTAAACGGACGAGCCGCAATAATACGATTGGCCAGTGCGGGGCCGATTCCCGGGAGCGTGTCGAGTTGACTAGCGCTTGCTGTGTTGAGGATGATTTTTGCGGGTTGATCATTATTTGCAAATTCAGTCGTTGTGAAAGATGTCTGGATTGCTTCTTTGCGATTGCCAATTTTATCAAGACCGGCGGATTGCATTGTGTTTTGTGTACTTAGCCAAATACCTGCTTTTTTTTGTTGGGCGATGCGCTCGTGCTGTTTGAGTTGTTTCAGATAGGTGTATGGCGTGAAACCGTCCGGCCATTTTCCTCTGGCTGGCATCCCGTAAATACGGGCCAGTCCGTTGTGCACCAGTTCCGTCGAAAGTAACTGATCTTTTTTGCGAACAATGCCAAAATAACGGGCTTCTCCGCCACTTCCACGTGCGTCTTCCCAGCAAGTAATGACTGTAAATTCATCTTTTAAAAATCTCTGTGTGTATGCTTTAGCAATTTTGCCGGAAGTGATTACTTCAGCCTCGGTTATTGAAAAATAGCTTGCCTGATCCCTGATTCGGTCTTTGTAGGTGTCGTAGCTCTCCGGACAATCAACGTAATAAAGGCGGATGATAAATTTCTTATCTGCATGAGCTACTTTAAAGCTGTCGCCGTCATTGACCGGCGCTTTGACGAGATAACATCCCTCCAGTATTTCCCATGCGCCTGGAACCGGCTCGTTTGAAGCAATTGCGCTGTGGGAGGCTATTTGTGGGTATAGTAGGGTAAGTAGATATAAAAAAGTAAGACGCATAGTCACCTTCTATTAAGACAGCTGCGACTGGCAAGTATCGATAACGAAAAAGTGGCATGCCAGCTAAGATTCAAAATTGTATTACAAATGTCTTTGCTAAAGTGATTTTATGATAAATCGAAATTGTGGCCTTGCGGCTTAGCCGATGCATTATTTGCGTACTTCAATGTCATCATCCGACCTAGTCAGACAGCTACGGTTCTCTCTGGAGCGCATGCTTCCATCGGGAGTCGGTTCTTTTGCTGATCAAATAAAAGATGGTGAGGAGTCTTTTGAATATCCGGAAGAGGGTAGGCATTTGTTCAAGGCAGTACTCAAACGGCGTAATGAATTTATTGCCGGACGTCGTTGTGCGCGTGAGGCGCTTGCACAAATTGGCATAGAATCGTGTGCGCTGGTGCCGGATGAAAACAGGGTCCCGAAATGGCCAACTGGAGTTGTTGGGTCGATTTCTCATTCGGTCGGGTTGTGCTGTGCAATTGCAGCACATTCGGATAAAAAAGCTTGTCTGGGAGTAGACATCGAGACAACGACACGGATTAGTCGCGGAGTCATTAAGCGTGTGGTGCATCCGCTGGAAGCTGATTTTGTAGGTAATGACCCGGGGCGTGGAAGTTTGATTTTTAGTGCAAAAGAAGCGTTTTTCAAAGCACAGTTCTCTACCTGGAGAGCCTGGCCAAACTTCGACGACTTGGCTTTTCATGTTGATACGTCAGCCAGTCAGCTAAAGGTGATCAAAGTATCGGATCATTTACCTCGCGACTTGAGGTCAGCCGCCGAAGGTATGCAATTTCGCTATGCTTCCCTTGAAAATTATGTTCTGACTCTCTGCTGGCTGGATGCGGGTTAATCCATTTGGAAGCCTGTGCGCTTACAAATCTTTATAAAGAATCTTTGAGTTGCGGCCGTTGGTTTCGTAATCGGCTCTTCTGGCTACAGGCAGATCATCCAGGCTGCCTTCTTTGAAATTACATAGTTTGGTAAAAAATGAGGCGGCTTGAGTGGTCAGCGCCAGCAGGCGGCGGGCGCCACTTCTCTTTGCTTCGGCTTCGGCATATTCGATCAGGCGCCGACCGACACCTTTTTTCTGGTAAAAGGGTTGTACGTACACGCTGCCGATCTCAATCAGTTCATCTTCAGAATAGTTACGCAGGTGGATACAGCCGACAATACTCCCGTCAATTTCATACACTAAAAAGTCGTCGATCGATTCTTCAATCATCTCTTGTGAACGATTCACCAGGGTTTCGGAACGTACGCCGTTCTGAGTGATTGTGTAAATCGCATAGACATCTGCTTTGACCGCACGACGGATGGATTGATATTCGTTGCTATAGATCATCGTGCCGATTCCAACCTTGTCAAAAACTTCGTTGAGCAAGGCGCCGAATAGGCGACCGTCTAGGATGTGTGACCGGGGCGTTCCTGCATGAATAGCTTTTACAACACAGAGCGCCTTGCTTTTCAAACGTTTTGGAAGTGCTGAAGTGTCTTGTTTCAAGAAATCTTCCAGGCTCTTCACCGGAAGATTTTTCAAGGGCTGACCATTGAGTTGCAGGCCGTCCTGAGTTGTCAGGTAGATCAGCTTTGAAGCGTCTAGCTGCGAAGATAGCTCTGCTGCTAGCAAATCCGAATTGATGCGCAGTGAGATGCCTTCCCGGTTAAATGCGATTGGCGCTACGACCGGAATCGTATCGGTATCTAAAAGATGGTTAAGAAAAGTAGTGTCGATTTTGTCAACGGTTCCACTAAATAACTGGTCTTCACCCTTTGAAATCCCAACTTCTTTGCTTCTGACAGCATTTGTCAGAGCACATCTCAGTCCGTTGCATGTGATTCCTTGCATGATCATTGAGCTGACCATAGCCGATGCTTCAACTGCAAGTTCGAGTGTTTGGTTGTCAGTTTTACCGTCGCCCGATGCATCTGTAATTGAGATTTGCCGTGATTTTGAAAGAGCTTCTAATTGGTGACCGATACCATAGACGAGAACGATTTTGATATTCAGCGAGCGTAAAACAGCAATATCAAGAAGCACATTATGAAAGTTGTCGTGTGCAACCAGACTACCATCTAAAGCAATTACAAACACATGATTTCGAAACATAGGGACATACTCCAAAATTCCACGCAGGTCCGTTGGCTTTATTGCATCTTTAACTGTATTTGTCGTCAGCATTGAATGCTATATTTCTTGGGGGCATTTCCTTCGTTATCAAGCCCGTAGTAAAATGTTTATTTTTTTATCTTAATCGTACTCATAATCTTACTCTTTTTAGATGTAAAAAGGATGATAACGAGTATGATTACGAATATGATTAAGAGTAAGACCATCTGAAAGGATCAAATGAGTGGCTACTTTTTAAGATTGCACCCTTCATTCTGAGCGCATTTTAGCTCCCGTATTGTGATGTGCAGCATTAATAATTAATGGTCGATAACATCTTGGACTTTTCAATTATTTCGTTGACAGAAGAAAGGAACTTAAGGCAACTTCAAAGGTCTTATTATTTGTTCCAATTTTAATTTAGGTTCCATAATTATTAATCAACACTATGAAATACATTAACTATCTATCATTGCTTTTTGTTACCCTTGCCGCAAGTCCCCTAAATGCTCAATTAGTCATAGAAGATTTTGAAAGTTACACCGATACAAATTCACTCCACGCAGACGTCTTTTCATTTGGAACTGCTGCCCAGGCAGGCAAGCCTTCACTTGCCGTAGGTCTTGGAGAAAATGATAGCAACGCAGCTTGCTTCAATCTGACCTGGGAAACAGGCAATAATGCAAATCTGTGCTTCATAAACCTTTCCCCAAACACTCAGAATTTAAGTGGTTATTCTGAAATTACAGCCTATATTTACATTGAGTCTTATCCTGGTGCAGGTGGGGCTACAGAAGGTGCTACAATTGTAAAGCTCGCTATTGAGGGCACAGATGGTTCAATCTGGCAAACTCGTTCAGTCAAAGCAGAGAAGCCACCCGTAGACTCTTCTTACAAGTTGCGATTCAGATTATCTCCTTCCAATATGGAACGTGTTGAAGGAACCGGCCAATTTAGTGATGTAATTTCCAATGTGAAAAATATCCGTCTTCGCTTCGAAAATTCCAAAAGCCCTGGCTTTAAACAAGATGCTTACATTGATTCAATAGAGGCAGTCCAGTAAATTTGTCAAAAGTGCGTTTTTGTAGTTGTTGTTTAAATGAGATACCTTCAAAAATCTCGATAAAAAGGGTGCGGGATATTCCGCGCCTTTTTTAATAACTAAACATCATTGTTTTAATGTCCCGGAAGCCATCATGCATAAAAGATTTTTATTTAGCCTTATTATTTTTTTGCTACCATCTCTTGTCTTTTCAAGTTTCTTTAGTAAAAAATCTAACGAAAGGAAAGATTTCGATACTGATACAGTGGCAGTTGACAAAAACAACATTGCCTTCGTTCCTGATTTGATTGCTCCAGGTACCCGAATCGGCATGTGGGTGTGGCAGCGTCAGTATATAACAGATCCCTGGGAGCGAGTACTAATGCTTGATTTTTGCCGATCACATGGGATTGAATGCATATTCGTACAAGTTCATTTTGATAAGACAGAGAACGGTGATTATGTTCTCGCGGATCGTGATGATTGGGTTGAATTAATAACGGCGGCTAATGCTTTAGGCATCCGAGTGGAGGCATTGGATGGTGGGGGAGAGATGGCTTTTACTGACAATCTTGATGATACTGTAGCTCGTCTGAAAGCAGTGCTCGATTTCCATGTGGCGCAGACCACTGAGGCGAAATTTTCAGGTATACATTACGATATTGAACCCTACACAACTGATCGCTGGACATCCGGTGAGCACAAGGAAGTATCAGTTGAACTCTTAAAGGTGCTCACCAAATTGCGAAGTATAGTTTCCCAAGCAGATTCATCACTGACTTTTTCAAATGATATACCGTTCTGGTACGATGGCAACGAAGACTTTTTGGTGGAGTACAATGGTAAAAAGAAGTATCTCAACGAACACATACAAGATATTTCGGATTTTATCGGCATTATGTCATATCGCACCAAAGTGACTGGTGAAAATTCAATATCTGATATAACCAGTGGTGAGTTAGCTTACGGTGCCAAGATTGGTCGGCCAGTTTATCTTTCGATCGAAACTGTCGAATTACCGGAAACTCCTCAGATTACCTTCTACGGAAAAACCGCCGTCGATGTTGCTTCAGCAATTCGTGAGTTAAGTGAAGCGCTTAGACACGATTCATCTTTTGGTGGTGTTTTCATACACGAGTACAACTCCTTGCGTCTATTGGGTGAACAATGGGACTTATCTGAAATTAATAATTGATTAAACAATCGTATTCACTGAGCTGCTAATTGCGTGTTGCGCCAAAAATGAAATATCTCCGTAGTATGTCAGCAGAACACGTAGCATCGGTTCTCGGAGACTCCCGATGGGTAGGCGCACAGATCGCCAAGGCTCAGGTTGCATTGCGTGCGGGTGCCGATAAGGAGACGACCGCAAGGACCCTCTATGAAGCGAGTTCCCTAACCCTCAAGAAAAGTCAAGAGATTGTTGAAGATCTTCGCGACGCTGATTACGAATCATATTTGGAGTTGCGTAAGAAGACTGGGTCTGCCGAAAACCCGATTACGAAGATGTTTCCCGCAGCGGTGACCGAGCGCCAGTTTCTCGACCAACTTGACAATCTGCGGGAGGCGCGACCAAGCATCGATTATCGGGATGAGCGGTTCACTGGTCACACGTTAGTCGATTTTACCATCTTTGAGGAAGGACTTGAACTCCCTATCAACGTCAAGAATGCGGGAACTAGATTCGAGAACGCTGCCAGTCTAGTGGGAATCGATCCTGACGATTGCATCCCGATACCAGCTTACAAGGCTTACGATGCCATTGAGAAAGAGCCGAACTTACTCTATGCGATTTGTGTTGATTATACCCTTGTCTCGAAGATTGAGCGAGGATTGTTGACCCGCTTCACTGAGGAGGAAGCATCTGTGTGGAAGGTGTTGTCCAAGTATTCTGGCCCTCTCATCCGTGACGCGGAAGACAAGTTTGTCTATTCTATGGTGAACCGTCATTGGGAGGAGTTCTCTGGCTATATAGCGATTCCCGTGTTCCGTATCATTTCAGCTCGGAAGGCCATCCGCATTCTCCAGAAGCTTCCTAAAAGAACGCCTGGAATCGGCCTCCGTGCATGGGGGACTGGTGCCAGTGCCGAGGTCAATGTCCACTTGCCGTCTCAAAGGAAACCAAGCCATGGGACGAGATTCATTCGCGGATTGAGGATTCAGGGATTTTGGACGTTATTGAGGCCGTGAATCGGAAAAAGCAAGAGTGGGTCTATGACCCTGAGATTTAGGACTGATGAGTGTTGTCAGTTTATTTTCAGGCTGTGGAGGCCTAGATTTTGGCTTCGAGGCCGCTGGGTGGGAAATTCCTTTTCGAAATGATTTCGATCGTTATTCTTGTGACACCTTGACACTGAATGCTGGCGGTGAGATTGTCCGTGGAGCAATTGGGGACATTTCTACCGATCAGATCCGTTCCGTAGTTGGCCGTGGGAGGAACGCCGTAGATCTAGTGATTGGTGGTCCGCCTTGCCAACCATTTTCTAAGTCGGCTTATTGGTCGCGTGGCGATACGCTCCGCCTTAAAGACCCTAGAGCGAGTACCCTTAATGAATACTTCCGAGTTGTGGAGGATCTTACTCCCAGAGCATTTCTTCTCGAGAATGTCCACGGTATTAGTTACTCAGGGAAGGAAGAAGGATTTCAATTCTTGATCGAACGTATTCGAGAGATCAACCGCAAGAAGAGTACGGACTATCGACCGTCATGGCGTGTGGTGAATGCGGCAGATTACGGAGTTCCCCAGTTACGGGTTCGCTTTTTTCTCGTTGCACTACGCGACGGCACAAAGTTTAGATTTCCCGAGCCTACCCATACTGATGCTGATACTGACAACGCGACACTCTTCGATATTCACAGAGCGCCTTATTCGACGGCTTGGGATGCTCTTCGACATGTGCAACCGGATCGTGACGAAAAACTTGCTGTAGGAGGCAAGTGGGGGGCACTGCTTCCATCAATTCCAGAAGGTGAAAACTATCTTTGGCACACAGATCGGAAGGATGGCCTTCCATTATTTGGCTGGCGCACTCGCTACTGGTGCTTCCTCTTGAAGCTGGCTAAGAGCCGTCCTTCTTGGACAATTCAGGCTCAGCCGGGCTCTGCTGTGGGGCCGTTTCATTGGGAGAACAGAAAGCTATCTTGGCGTGAGATGGCCGCTATCCAGACCTTTCCGAAAGAGTTCAAGATTGATTGCCCTCGAGTAGAGATTCAGCGCCAGCTTGGTAACGCGGTTCCATCACTTTTGGCCGAGACTCTTGCCCGCGCACTGAAGGAGCAGGTTTGTTCTGTTCAGTTTGATGAACCAAGGAAATTAGCGATTCCTAAGGCGAGATTTACTCCAGAGTCAGAAGAGCCTAAAAGTGTTCCAGAGGAATACATGCATTTGGTCGGTGAGCATGCCGCTCATCCAGGAACAGGTAAAGGCCGCTCATACCAAAACAGACACAAGGCAGTAGAGGCAGCACCTAACGGTGCGCCTTATTTCCACTATAAGATCTGATTTTTTGCTCAGCTAACTTCCGGGCTTGGTTGCATTGATCGCTGAAAGTTCCGGTGGTAATTCATCCGCTTTATAGGTCGGAAAACTAAGTTCAGCCAAGCTATGGTGAGGCACATCAAATGTTGTTTTGCCGGAACTGCGATCAACAATGACACCGATAGCAACGGGCTTGGCTCCATGTTCGCGGCATTGCTCCAACGCTTCAACAACACGACCACCGCGTGTGATGACATCCTCAATGATCAGCACTTTTTCGTCTGGCTCGAACTTGAAATTTCGACGTAGCTTGAGTTTGTCATCCACTTTTTCGAGAAACAGAAAGCGCAAGCCAAGCTGTCGAGCGACCTCCTGACCAATGACCAACCCTCCCATTGCCGGCGCTACTACTGTAGTTGCATCATAGCTCCGCAAATCTTCAATCATCAATTCGGCCATCCGTGTGACCTTATCCATGTACTGACAGACTTGTGCACACTGAAAGAAAAAAGCGCTGTGTAAGCCTGAGCGTAAGATAAAATGACCTTCAAGAAGAGCGCCGCTATTGCGAAAGAGGTGAAGAACTTCATCTTGTTTTGAATCCATACAATGAAATTGAAATGCAAATGAGAAAGTGTGAAGTGAGAAAAAGATATTTTTGATAAAAATTATTTGGAGTTGGCGTTTTTAATGCTGAATACCTATAGGACCAAGAAGTTTGGAAAGGTTTGAAAGTATTCTGTCAAAATCAAAATCATTATCGAAATCGATTGATAATGTTGTCTGACTCGATTTCGATGACGATTCTATCATTTCAAACTTTTTGTTATTTGGCATAAGACTGATTCATTGATGCTTCCATTACTACATCGCTACATTCTAAAAGAAGTCCTCGTTGCTACGATGCTGGCGATGGCATTGTTTGTTTTTGTCTTATTGCTGGGTAATTTGTTCAAAGATGCCGCCAGTCTTTTTGCAGCCGGTAAAGTAGATATTTGGTTTTTTTTAAAGCTGGTTGGTTTGCTGATTCCATATGTTGCATCCTATGCATTACCACTGGGTGTGCTGACCGGAGCGTTGATTGCTTTGGGGCGCCTTTCTTCGCAGCAGGAGATCACCGCTATGAAATCAGCCGGGATGAGTCTTTATCAAATCGCCTCACCGGTCTTTCTGATTTCGTTTATTGGTATGGTTGCCGGCATTTTGATTAATCTCCAATACGCGCCACAGTCTCGCATTGCATACAAGCGTATGACAGTCGCTGCGGTCAGTAAAAATCCAACGGAGTTCATCAAAAAAAGACGATTCATCAACGAGTTCCCTGGCTATGTAATTTACATGGGAGATCAGGATGGTACGGTAATGAAAGATTTCTGGATTTGGCAATTAGACGAGCAACAACGTGTAAAGCTGTTTTTGCGGGCAAGGGAAGGTGAGCTTAACTTTGATCGTGAAAACAACAAACTGGTTTTGCTTCTCAGGGATGGAACTGCTGAAAAAAGGGACGAAGACGATCCGGAGGCTTTGACGGGTGATTCTTTACGTTCACTTTTCTTTGGTGAATTCCCACTTGAATTGCCCCTAGATACACTCTTTGGCGTAAAAAATCAAAAACGTGCAAAGATCAAAGAGTTGCCGTTTGCACAGTTAATGAAAGCACGGAAAGCAGAACTCGAAAAAGAAAACGGCGAAGGCATGTCGAAAATGCGCATGAATATACAGATGCACATTCAAAAAAATTTTGCGATGGCATTCTCGGTTTTCTCACTGTCAGTTTTTGGAGTTCCACTGGCAATTCGAGTCGGGCGCAAGGAAAGCTACGCGAACCTTGCGATTGCGGTAGTAATTGCTTTAACCTATTACTTTTTAATCGTTGTGGTCAGTTGGTTTGATGGAAGTCGAAGCTTGCGCCCTGAGCTTTAGTTGCTCAGGCTTTGCCTTAATATTATTTTCCAGGTGTGTGGGTTTATCATGATCAAGAAAGCAGGATGCCACTGAGTAACCCATAATTCGGCAATGCCGGCACCAGAATCGACATTTGAGCATGGATGTATTTCAAAAACGTAGCAACAAGTGGTTGTTTCCGTTATTTACTGCGAATGAGAATCAAAGAAATTGCCAACCCGCCTTCTGTGGACTTGTTGATTGAGCGGTTTGGCTCTCAAAGCTTACCGTTTGTGCTGGACAGTTCTCTGTCGAACGACGGTCTGGGGGATTGGAGTTTTCTGGGCGCTAATCCATTTCTTATTTTTGAAGGCAAGAATGGCAGCTATGTTGAATCCCGATTGAAATCGGGAAACCATGAACCTCGAACCTCGAATGCCGGGAACTACAAAGTGAACTGCAAATCTGTGGAACATCAGGACTGCGATGGCCTGGAATGTCTGCGTAAGATCATGGCAGAATACCACTTTGAGAATACATCGAAGATTCCCTTCATTGGTGGCGCCGTTGGTTTTATTGCCTACGATTACGGTCGTCAGATCGAAACAATACCTGTGCTGACAGAAGATGATCGAAATTTGCCAGATGTGCACTTCGGGCTTTACGATGGGATTGCCGCGCTGAATCAGAAAACCGGTGTTTTGAGTCTTATCGCTCTCGGGATAAGGGATGATGCTGATCGCGTGATTGAGGAATTGCAGGCGATCGTTGAGACGGATACTCTGGCATTACTTGAGCGTCCTTTGTCACAATGTGGAGCCTGGGAGCAGAATCTGGATCATGCCGCCTACTTGAAGGCAGTGGAGCGAATAAAGAGCTACATTGCCAGTGGAGATGTCTATCAGGTAAATCTTTCTCAGCGTACACGCTGTTGCTTTGAAGGGTGCCCGATTCAACTGTATCAGGTATTGCGTTCCAGTAATCCGGCGCCCTACAGCGCTTTGATCCATTGTGGGGAATTTGTTTTGCTGTCGACCTCGCCGGAGCAACTGCTTCGCAAGCGAGGGTATGAGATTGAGACGCGCCCGATCAAAGGAACACGGCCAAGAGGCAAAACTGCCAGTGAGGATATGCACAATGCTGCTGTGCTGCGAAACTCGGAAAAAGATCGTGCCGAACTGTTAATGATTGTGGATTTGGAGCGCAACGACCTTGGGCGAGTTGCAGAGTTTGGCAGCGTAAGGGTAGAGCAACTCTATCACTTGGAGCATTATGCATCTGTGATTCATCAAATAGCTGTGGTCAAAGCGCGTCTGGCTGCGGGCAAAGACGTGTTTGACTGCATCCGGGCGCTGTTTCCCGGAGGTTCGATAACGGGCGCACCCAAAGTG
>JBNKZP010000050.1:0-10774 GCA_050301675.1 Puniceicoccaceae bacterium | reverse complement strand
TATTCTGTCGAAATCCAAATCGTTATCGAAATCGATTGATAATTTTATCTGGCTCGATTTCGACTTAGATTTCGATGACGATTTCGATTCTATCATTTCAAATCTTTTGTCATTCGGTACAAGATGAATTCGTATCTTTTGTTTCAACAGCCATTGACTTGCCGGCGATGTGTCCTGTTGTCCATGCAGCCTGAAAATTAAAGCCACCGGTAATGCCGTCAATATCGAGACATTCTCCAGCAAAGTAGAGGCCGGGAACTTTGCGACTTTCCATTGTCCTGAAATCGACTTCTTTGAGACGTATGCCGCCACAGGTAACAAATTCGTCTTTATTGGTAGTTTTGCCCTGGATGCTGAAGCGTGCAGCAATGAGTTCTTGAATGAGTTGCATTTCCTTTTGTTTGGATAGTTGTGACCATTGAGTCGTTTCATTGATTCCGGCAATACTGACGATGCGCTCCCATAGTCGACGCGGAATGGCTTCAAAGACTTTATTCTTAACCACGGTGCGGCCCTGGTGTTTGCGTAATTTAAAGAAATGCTCTTTTATCTGATCCAGCGTTCGATTGCCAAGCCAGTTAATTTCAATATCAAAGTGGTAGTTTTGTTGCTGAAGTTTGCGTGCTTCCCATGCAGAAAGTCGTAAAATTGCAGGGCCACTCAATCCGCGATGAGTGATCAGTAGGGGACCTGTCTGAGAAAGGCCATCTGGTAATATGCGAACGTTTACATCATGGACCGAAAGTCCTGATAATCCATGTGTACGTTTATCGGCGAGATTGAATGCAAAAAGTGATGGTGCAAGTGGTTCAATCGTATGACCAAGAGCCTTTAATGTGTGGGAAAGTGGCGAGGCTTTCAGAGAGCCTGTCGCGATGCAGACAGCATCGGCTTCTGCTGTACTATTGTCAGTCAGAGTGAGTGAAAAGGGATTGTTCGGTTTTTTGCTAAGCGATTTAAGCCCGACATTTTTTTGCAGTCTGATTCCAGCTGTTTTCACTGCTTGATTAAAGCAATCTATAATCGTCTGTGAACTATCCGTATCGGGAAACATACGACCGTCGTTTTCGGTTTTGAGCACGACTCTGTGTTGGGCGAACCAGTCAATGGTATCCTGAGGTTGCCAGCGATAAAAGGCTGCTCGTAATTCACGGGCGCCACGTGGATAGTGCGCTGCAAGTTCGTCAGGATCGAAGCAATGATGTGTTACATTACAGCGCCCACCTCCGGAAATCTTTACTTTGCTCAGTGTTTGTGAACTGCGCTCGTAAAGAGTAATGTCTGCTGCCGGATTTGTTTCGGCAGCAGTAATTGCAGTGAAGAAACCAGCTGCACCAGCGCCGATTATCGCAATCCGAAGATTGGAGTATTCAATTCTCTTTTTCAAAAGTTTAACTCGGAATTTTTGTTTGTCTGAGTATTGCCACGCGATATTTGATTTAAAGTTTTGAACGTTTAATGCGTTGGATCTCCGGATTCGGATGGGATATGAATATTCTCTATCATTTCCTGTACATCTTCGGGTGGTTCCGGAGTGAATGCACTTACCAGAAAAGCGACTCCGAAGTTGATCAACATTCCAATAAATCCGATTCCTTCAGGAGTAATGCCAAGGAAATACTGTTCTTTTGTGCCGCCCAGGAACTGGAAGTAAACAATGTAGCCGACTGTAAAAACCAGGCCAGACAACATTCCAGCGATTGCACCCTCACGATTCATGCGTTTAGAGAAAATGCCGATTAGAAGAGTCGGGAAAAATGAGGATGCAGCCAGTCCAAATGCAAAGGCCACCGTTTTGGCAATAAAAGCAGAGGGTGGGTTTATGCCGAAATAAGCAGCAATGACCAATGCGCCAAAAGAAGTAAGTCGTGCGTAGTTGACTTCTTCCCTGTCACTAAGATCCGGGTTGATGATTTTTTTGACCAGGTCATGTGAAATTGATGTCGATATTACCAGCAGTAAACCAGCCGCTGTTGAGAGTGCGGCCGCAATGCAACCAGCCATCAGTAAAGCAATGACCCACTTGGGCAGGCCAGCCATGTATGGATTTGCCATGACCATGATATCGTTGCCAAACCAAAGTTCGTTTGGATTGGAATTGTCTGCTTTGTTTGCCAGCAAACGTTGTCCGAACGGGCCGATTTGCTGATCTTTCGGCGCATCGTATTCCGGATAAACCGGTACCTTGCCCTGAAAGACGGCGTTTGATCCTGATGCAGACTTTTCAGGGCCGAAATATTGTATCCGACCATCTTCGTTTTTATCAACCCAAACCATCTGACCGGTTTTTT
This sequence comes from Puniceicoccaceae bacterium, assembly GCA_050301675.1. Taxonomy (GTDB): domain Bacteria; phylum Verrucomicrobiota; class Verrucomicrobiia; order Opitutales; family Coraliomargaritaceae; genus Lentimonas. The sequence goes on along the minus strand of JBNKZP010000050.1, from coordinate 8,483 downwards.
CGAACTCTTTAAACCAATCCGGTACTTGGACGTATTCGGTTTGATGCAGTTTCTCAATCAGGTTTACTCGGGCAAATGCACCAATCGTCGGAGCGGTCAGATAAATCACGGCAATGAAAAAAAGCGTCCAGCAAGCCGATTTGCGCACGGCAACAACATTTTTTACGGTGAAGAAACGAACGATAACATGCGGCAGTCCGGCTGTTCCACACATCAACGCTGCTGTGATGCAAAACATATTCACAGTTGACAGGGTGCCGGAAGTGTACTCGTGGAATCCGAGTTCCTGATTGATTGCATTTAATTTTTGCAGGAAAGGCACCGGCTCTGTATCACCGGCTGTATAATTTCTAATCAAACCAAGCTGAGGAATAAAATCTCCGGTAAGTAGAATAGAGATAAAAATGGCTGGTATCGTATATGCAAAAGCCATTACACAGTATTGAGCTACCTGAGTGTATGTAATACCCTTCATCCCACCCAGCCCGGCATAAGCAAAAACGATCAATGCACCGATAATTACACCTGAAGGAATCCCGATCCCGAAAAGCTGCGAAAACACGACTCCAACGCCGCGCATTTGTCCCATAATGTAGGTCATACAAATAAAGATTGCACAGATTACTGCCACGCCCCGTGCCCATTTCGAATAGTAGCGATCTCCAATGAAATCGGGTACCGTTGCCTTTCCAAATTTGCGCAGGTAGGGCACCATCAGAATGGTCAACAGCACAAACCCGCCGGTCCAGCCCATCAGAAAACGAGAACCGTCATAGCCGTTGATCGCAACTGTGCCTGCCATCGAAATAAATGTCGCTGCCGACATCCAGTCCGCAGCGGTGGCCATTCCATTGGCAAAAGGAGAAACTCCGCCACCCGCTGTATAGTATTCTTTGGTTGAAGCAGCCCGGGACTTAACTGCAATCCCGATATAGAGCACAAAAGAGAGGCCGATGAAAACGAAATTTAACTGATCCTGAGTCACTGACTTGTCTGATTATTTTTGTTCTTTGAAACCATATTTGGTATCCAGGTGATTCATGCCGAATGCATACACAACCAACAAGAGGATAAAACCAATAATCGAACCTTGCTGCGCCATCCAAAATCCGAAGGGTGCATTGCCAATTTGAGGTGCGTTGGCGTCCAGCCAGTCGCGCAGCAAAATACCGCATACAAAACTGATTAGAAACCAAACTGATAAGAGGCAAAGAACCAGTCTAAGGCATGCCCTCCAATATTTCCTAGCGCGAGTCATTTCACAGGTTCAATTTACAAACAGCTACTAGAGCATTGTGCCTTCGACTGAAACTTGCTGGTGGAACTGCTCAAGAAATTTTTCTGTGATTGTTCCGGGTTTGCCATTTCCAATCGTGCGAGCGTCCACTTCGATAATGGGAATGATTTCCGCAGCAGTACCAGTCAAAAAAACTTCGTCTGCTATCCAAATGTCATAACGTGTGACATTTGCCTCACGCCAGGGAATACCCAGTTCATCGGCGATTCCCAATACGGTATCACGAGTGATTCCCTTTAAAGCGCCGGCGCTGGCTGAAGGAGTGATCAATTCACCTTTATGAATGATAAAAACGTTATCGCCCGTGCATTCTGCGATGTATCCCTGGTCATTTAACATGAGCGCCTCATGATACCCGAAGTGCTGCGCTTCAATTTTGGCCAAAATGTTGTTCAGATAATTTAGTGATTTTATCGTAGGCGGTAATGCCGATGGATTACTACGACGTGTAGGCACTGTGATAATTTTAAGACCGTTTTCGTAGAATTCTTTCGGATATAACTGAATCGTATCTGCGATGATAATCAGTTGCGGGATATTGCAGTTTTTTATGGATAATCCAAGGCTACCTACCCCTCGCGTAACAATCAGGCGGATGTAACCATCGGTTAAGTTATTTGCACGGCATGTTTCGCATACAGCATCTGACAACTCTTGGCGTGACCAGGGCATTTCTAGCATAATTGCCTTTGCCGAATATTCGAGACGCTCCAAATGATCGTCTAGTTTAAAGACACAACGATTATACAAACGAATCCCTTCGAAAATTCCATCTCCGTAAAGTAATCCATGATCAAAAACAGAAATTCTGGCATCTTCTTTATCGACCAATTTGTTATTTAAATAAATTTTCATGATGGATGCAAAAATGAATATGAATCACATTATTGTCTAGCTTTTCATGACGTCGATAAATTTATTTAATGCGATTACTAGGTGCAATTTCAAAAAGCAGCTAGTAGTCCGATTCTTCCGATGGTTTTATTCTTAATCTAAGATTAAGAATACGATTAAAAAATCACCTTTGTTCCAAGGCTTTTAAATCCACCCGCCATTATTTTTGATCAAACAACCAACGAGCCACCAGGAGAAACAAACCAATAACACTTGTTGTTGTTGATGTAATAAATGTTATCAGTACTGAATCATTCAATTTAAAGTCACGGTATGAAAATCCAGTCAAAAATATGGTGATAATGACTGCGAGTAGCCAGATACTGACCAGTCCAAAAAGCAAATAGGCAAAGAGCCGCTGCAAATAAAGATAAGACAGGGCCGCTGCCCATTGTTCTTTTAGAAAGTGCTCTCGATGCTTGTTTAAAGGCTCAGACAAACTAGCTCCATCTGAGTCTGATATAGACAAATCCTGCGATAATTGAATTTCTTCCCGCGCAAGTTTGTTAATCAGCTTAATATCCAGAGGCTTACTTTTCTGCGACATTATTAAGGCGCTCTCGGTAATGATCTGCGATCATTTCGACAGGAATAACACCGAACCGATTCTCGTCCCTCTCCCAGGTTTTGTGCCAGGGCGAACCTGGTAAATGTGTAAGCGCGGAAAGCCTGGATCCGGACATCTTTCCGTAGGCCTGCCAGACTTGGTCGATCACCTTAAACGCAAATGAATTATCCGGGATCACATCCTCAGCTTCGAGCTTTCCTGTAACAGGACCGTTTCCAAACTTCCGCAGTGCCTCATAGAGACAGGGAATCACCGGCCCGAACTGCCAGGCATTTATTTTGTCGTAAGTAAGCGGCTTGCCGGTAAATCCAAGATGAAATCCGTTTGCTATATACACAAGCTTCTGCACCTGCATATTCGTCAGCAAGCCACCAGCCTGTTCCGCCATTTTGAGAAACTGGTTGGCTACTGCTTGAGCAGATGCTCCTTTTTCGGATATTTCTTTCATTTTGTTTAAGTTAATTGGATACAAACAACAGTTGCTAACATCAATACCGTCAGCTTGTCAAGCCATAGTGTACGCTTGTATACTATCCGAATGTGGTATAGGACAATAGCTATTTCGATTTGAATTGATTATGGCTCGCTTACAAGGATTATATCATCAAGATCATAAATTCAGACTTGAAACATATCAACATATGATGATTTGTTGATATATAAATTATGAAATCTCTTTCTCCCAGAAAACCTTTTACTGCAAAGGGTCAGCTTCTCGCTGACCTTTTTGCAAAGCGCATCGTCTTTCTGGATGGAGCAATGGGGACGATGATTCAACAGCATAAGCTGGACGAGAAAGACTTTCGCAACGCATCGCTCGACAAGGTCGAGGGAGAGCTGAAGGGCAACAATGATTTGCTCAGTCTTACGCGCCCGGACATTATCGAAGGAATCCATCGCCAGTTCATTGAAACAGGTGTAGACATCATTGAGACCAATACTTTTTCCGGTACTACAATTGCCCAGGCAGATTATGGGCTGGAAGATCGTGTCCGGGAAATCAATATCGAATCGGCTAAACTGGCGCGGCGTGTGGCAGATACGCTTGCCGAGGAACAAGGGCGACCGATCTTTGTTGCTGGTGCGATCGGTCCGACAAACCGCACTTGCTCCATCTCGCCGGATGTAAATCGTCCGGAGTACCGCGCAACCAGCTACGACGAACTTTACAAAGCGTATCATGAGCAGGTAAAAGCACTCGTCGAAGGTGGCGTTGATTTACTCATGCCGGAAACAGTCTTTGACACGCTCAACCTGAAGGCTTGTTTGCACGCGATTGAAGATTTTTTTGACACTCGGGAAACGTGTCTGCCCGTAATTGTTTCCGTAACAATTACAGACCAGTCCGGTCGCACTCTTTCCGGCCAGACAGTCGAAGGATTCTGGAATTCAATCCGCCATGTGAAACCTTTCTGTGTCGGTCTGAATTGCGCACTTGGCGCCGATCTAATGCGCCCCTTTCTCGAAGAACTTTCCAGAGTGGCTGATACCTACGTGCACGTGTATCCCAATGCAGGCTTACCAAATCCACTCGCAGCAACCGGCTACGATGAGACACCGGAACATACTGGCGACGCCGTTGGCAAGTTTGCAAAAGACGGACTTGTAAACATGGTTGGCGGCTGCTGTGGAACGACACCAGATCATCTTCGGGCTGTAATCCGTGAAGCTAGTAAGTACAAGCCACGTTCAGTGCCAGTAATCGGCCCGGCGCAACGTCTTAGCGGGCTGGAGGCTTTTAATATTGTCGAAGACGAAACACCGTTTGTTTACGTTGGAGAGCGTACCAATGTTACCGGGTCGCCACGCTTTAAAAAACTGATCAAAGCGGATGATTTCAATGGCGCTCTTTCAATTGCACGTTCACAGGTGGAGAAAGGAGCACAAATCATTGATGTCAACTTTGACGAAGGTCTTCTGGATGGAGAGGCCTGCATGACACGTTTTCTCAACCTCGTTGCATCGGAGCCCGACATTTGTAAAGTACCTGTTATGATCGACAGTTCAAAATGGTCGGTTATTAAAGCAGGACTCAAATGCGTGCAAGGCAAATGCATTGTAAATTCAATCAGCCTGAAAAGTGGCGAAGAGGAGTTCTGCGACCTTGCCAGAAAGATCATGCGTTACGGCGCCGCCGTAGTTGTTATGGCCTTTGACGAAACCGGACAGGCGGCTAACAAAAAGGACAAAATCGCAATTGCCGAACGCTCATATAAGATCCTCACCGAAAAAGTCGGCATGGATCCAAAAGATATAATCTTTGATCTGAATATACTTACGGTTGCCACAGGTATCGAGGAACACAACAGCTATGCGGTTGACTTTATCGAAGGAGTGCGCGAAGTCAAAAAACGCTGCCCCGGAGCTTTGACCAGCGGTGGCCTTTCCAACATATCGTTTTCATTCAGAGGGAATAACCCCGTGCGCGAGGCGATGCACGCTGTCTTTATTCATCACGGTATTCAAGCAGGGCTGGATATGGCTATCGTCAATCCCGGCATGCTTATGGAATATGCGGAGATCGACCCTGCGCTAAAAGACCGAGTCGAGGATGTGATCCTGAACCGTCATGAACAAGCCACTGAAAAGCTTATCGAATTTGCAGAATCTATAAAAAACGGCGATGTCACTCTGGGAAAAGGTACGCCGGAAGAGCGCATCAATGCCGCGATGCTGGAAGGAATGAACCTGCTGCGCAATCTCTTCGAACGCGCAACGCGGGAAAAAAATCCCGAAATTCTGGAAAAATTTCTATCTTCCGGAGCTGGTGCAATTCCTGCTGAAGCGGAAAAAAAAACGACTGAAATAACAAGCGACTGGCGCAAAGGCACCGTTGAAGAGCGTCTTTCGCACGCCCTGGTAAAAGGAATTAGCAACCATATTGAAGCAGACACTGAAGAAGCTCGTCTGAAATATGACAAGCCGCTCGAAGTCATTGAAGGCCCACTCATGAACGGCATGAAAGTGGTCGGGAAACTCTTTGGCAATGGTGAAATGTTTCTCCCTCAGGTAGTCAAAAGCGCACGCGTGATGAAACGTGCCGTCGCTTATCTGCTACCCTATATGGAAGAGGAAAAAGCCGGTGCTGGTACAAATTCTTCCACTGCTGGCAAGTTTCTAATCGCAACTGTAAAAGGTGATGTCCACGATATTGGTAAAAACATTGTCGCCGTCGTGCTGGCTTGTAATAACTACGAAGTCAAAGACCTTGGGGTGATGGTTTCCTGTGACAAGATTCTTGAAGAAGCTGAGAAATGGGGTGCAGATATCATCGGATTGTCCGGGTTGATTACACCTTCTCTGGACGAAATGATATACAATGCCAAGGAAATGAAGAAGCGTGGCTTTAAACAACCGCTCCTGATTGGCGGCGCTACGACTAGCAAAGCCCATACTGCGATAAAAATTGCTCCCCATTACAACCATCCGGTTGTTCGTGTCGGAGATGCCTCGCTGGTGACTGAGGTTTGCAATAAATTGCTCAATTCAAAAACCCGTGACGCATTTGTCGCCGAAGTCGAAGCAGAAAATATCAAACAACGGGAACGCTTTGAAAAAGCCAACTCGAGCAAAGCTTTACTTACACTTGCAGATGCACGTAACAAACGCTTCTCAGACGACTGGGCAAATGCCAGACTGAAGGCTCCCAATGTCACCGGTGTGACTGTAAACGATCATATCTCGCTGGAAACAATCAGCCACTATTTTGATTACTCCCCACTTTTCTGGACCTGGGAATTGAAGGGCGTCTACCCAAAAATCCTAGATCATGAAAAATACGGAAAACAGGCCAGGGTTATCTACGAAGATTCTCAAAAATTGATTGAACAGATTATTGCTGAAAAAAGGTTTCGCGCTCGAAGCGTTGTCGGTTTGTGGGCAGCTAACTCTGTCGGCGATGACATTGAGCTTTACGGTGAAAACGGTGAGATACTCGGCAAGTTACATACTCTGAGACAACAGAAACAAAAACACGACAGCGAAACTTACTACGCTATGGCCGACTTCATAGCTCCTAAGGAAAGTGGTCGAATCGACGCCTGTGGTGCATTTGTCGTATGCATTCAAGGTGTGAATACATTTGCCAAAGAATTCGAAGAGCAGCACGACGATTACACTTCTATCATGATCAAAGCCATCGGCGATCGTTTTGCAGAAGCTCTTGCAGAGTACACACATCAACGTGTTCGTAAAGAACTCTGGGGCTACGCAGCAGATGAAAACCTGAGCAATGAAGACTTGATAAAAGAAAAGTACCGTGGCATTCGACCGGCTTCAGGATACCCTGCTACGCCGGATCACACTGAAAAAGCAGCCATCTGGAAATTGCTCGATGCCGAAGCCAATGTCGGTGCGACGCTTACTGAAAATTTTGCTATGTCACCCGGCAGCTGTGTGAGTGGGCTCTACTTTGCCCATCCGGAAGCGAAGTATTTTCATGTCGGACCTCTGAATAAAGACCAATTCGAGGATTACTCGATTCGCAAGGGCCAGAGTCTGGAAGAAACCGAACGCTGGCTAGCTCCAAACTGTGGGTATTAGTTATCAATCACTTTCATGCTGGAAAGGTGGATCCTTTTTGCTGAACCAAAGGCGTTTGTGACTGAAGCATTGCCAGCTCCAGCGTGCCCAGCGCAACAGTGCAAATGCTAGCCACAGTGACCAAGCGAGCATTGCGAGGCGATAACACTCTATGGGCAGGCTGTAGACATGGCCTTGTGGTAGCGACACTCCACTGTTATCCTGATACCATTGGTAAAAATAATTATTGGATCCGTTTCCGGCTACCTGCATGTTTGGTGTAGAAAGAAGACTTTGAGGGATCGTCGCAAATAGGCAGATGGCGGCGATGACTGAAATGCCAATCAGGCCAACTTGCATGAGATTGAAATGGACACGTGTTAGTCCTCGTTTTAAACGCATACGGGCATCCATCACAAAAAACCAGACGATTACAGGTAGGATGCCTAGGAGATTCACCGTACTCATGCCTAGCATGAGAAATATCCAATGCCTGGTTCGCAGTGGAATATTTAGATTAAAGCGATGCACTATCTGTCCTAAGCTTACGGCGACAAAGAGCATTACTAAAAGAACGCCCCAATATTGCATCGCTGGCCCGAGGTCAGGACCGCTGACCAGCAGGGGCCAACGCGACTTGGGAAATGTTAGGCTCATTAGGATATTATTCGGCTCTGTAGACAAAGAGAGATGAGGCGTGCTGGTTTTAAACGCAACTCCTTGGGGGATACTCCACATGATTTTTGCAGTTTGCTGTCCAGGGTGTAATGGCAGGGTTAAGATGCCATCGTCTTCTTGTTTCGGCATTTTTACGTTGTCGATTTCAACTCGTTCGAGTTCTGCCCCGGGAGGTGCTTCAATGCTAAAATCACTTCCCATACTAGTATGAATTTGGATGGTGGCTTCCAGTTGTGTACTGCGGGCTCCTGGTTTTGCTCTGAGTGCTATACTTTCAACAGTTGTAGTGGGACCCGGCACTGGAATGGGTCTATCTATGTCGATAGTTACTTGTTCGCCTGGCCAGGGAAGCCAGCGATAGATGAAGGGGACTTGCTCTTGATTATTTTTTACGGGAGTCAGTCCACTCGTGCGAATGTGCCAAAAGGGTGACGCTTCAACCGACCACGATTCAACAAAGTTCGGGTTGTCCATGCCTTTTAGTTCTATACTTTCGACTGGGTTAAGCGTTGAAGCCCAGTTTGT
>JBNKZP010000049.1:0-10882 GCA_050301675.1 Puniceicoccaceae bacterium | reverse complement strand
TGGCAATTCACCAACGAAGAAGCCCGAGTAAAGCTGAAGAGACTCTATCCGAAACTTTAAGTGTTATGGTGTACTAGGTTTCTACTGCGGTGTTCTTGGCTTTGAGCTGACCCAGCGGTATGGTTCTCAGGCAGCTTTTGTTTCTGCAGGAGGCTATCATCATCACATCGGTCTCAATACGTGGGAGAGTGCAGGAGGTGTCCCACCGCCTGCACGAGCTACAGGCCTCTTCCACTTGGCTATCTTGTATTCCACGCGGGCCGAACTAGCAAATGCACTTCGTAGGGTACTGGATGCCGGCATCAAATTGGACGGAGCTAGTGACCACGGTGTCAGTGAAGCGCTTTATCTTCGTGATCCCGATCAGAACGGGGTTGAATTATATTGGGATAGACCGGCAGAGGAATGGCCACGCACACCCAATGGAGATTTGGAAATGTATACTCATCCACTCGATCTAAATTCCTTGCTTTCAGAAAGAGCAGAGAATCCGAAACAAACAGGACCAAAAGCCTAACAAGACGGTGACGTAATCCGGAAAAATTAGGAGTAAGAGTAAGAATATGAGTAAGACTATTCAGATGCCTCCGACTCTGCCCGGCGTGCTACCAGAACAGCATTGAGGAGCACTGCTTTTAACGCGCTAATTCCCTCATCAGACACACAGGAAATGGGATAGATATCGTGTTTTAGCTTTTTCTTAAGTACTTTCAGATTATCCACGGCATTTGGCTCATCCATCTTATTGGCGGCAATGAAAATTGGTTTTTGGACCAGTGTCGGGTTGTACAGTTTTAATTCATTTAGCAATGTGTGGTAATCTTCGAGCGGTTCACGACCATCTGTGCCTTCCATGTCGATTAGGATCAGCAATATCTTGCAACGCTCAATATGTTTTAAAAAACGATGCCCCAGCCCACGATTGTTACTGGCGCCCTCGATGAGCCCAGGTATATCAGCCAGCGTGATGCGCTCAAACTGATCCGGATACTCCAGAACACCTACTGTTGGAAACATAGTCGTGAACGGATAGGCAGCCGTCTTTGGATGCGCATTGGTCAGCATATTTAAAAGAGTTGATTTACCAGCATTGGGAAAACCAACCAGACCAACATCTGCAATCGTTTTTACCACTAGTCTGAACTCACCCACTTCACCTGGCTTCCCTAAAGTAAACTGACGCGGCGTCTGGTTAGTCGAAGACTTGAATGTCTCATTTCCCTTACCACCCTTGCCACCTTTCAAAAGAAGTATTGATTCGCCGTGTTTCAAAACTTCTGCAACCACCCTGTCCGTATAACGATCAACAACAACAGTACCTTCTGGCAATCGGAGTACAATATCCGCACCATTGGCTCCATTCTGCTGACTGCCACGCCCCGGCTCACCGTTCTTTGCTTTCCAGTTGGGTTTGAAGTGATAATCTGTCAAATCAGCCACATTGGTATCGGCAACGATATAGACAGCTCCGCCGCATCCACCATTGCCACCATCCGGCCCCCCCTTGGGCTCGTATTTCCCGTGGTGAAAACTCACGCACCCATCGCCACCGTCACCTGCTTTGAAATGCACATTTACTTCATCATAAAACATACCCGTTTCAATTTGTCCTTAGAATCAATTGCAACATCTAATCCTCTCTCATTCCTACTTCAAGACTACCAGTTGGCTATAACCAACCAGAGTGTCAGAAGCAGTAAAATGCCGGAATGAATCCGATAATCCTGCCACAATGGGTATGTTCCCATGTGTTGGGTCAGTTCTTTTATTCTCTTGTGTGACCAGGTATATTTTTCCACTTGTACAGGATCCGGAGGCGCGTCTGATAAACTAAATGCAACCACAGCAAGTATGCTGATCAAAGCGAAAATGCCTGCCATTTCCAGGAAATGTAATAGTTCGTAATGGAAGACTTTTGCCAGAATGAAACAAGTGATGGCAACTGCATGACCAACAATAAGACCTGCCAGCGCTCCTCTACCCGTTGCCCTTTTCCAGAACAGCCCAACAATGAATATGGCTGCTACTGGTGGAAAGAAGTAAGCCAGAGCTTCCTGAAGGTAGGCAAACAGGTTGGCTGAACTGGCAACAACCGGAACCCAGGCAATACTTAGAACCATGAAAAAAACAGTGGTAAAGCGTCCGACCCAAGTGAGCTGATTGGAATTTAAGTCTGGCTTGGATTTCTTAACAAAGTCAATGGTAACCAATGTTGATACGGAATGGAGCGTTGAGTCGATGCTGCTCATGATAGCTGCGATCAGTCCGGCCAGAACCAGCCCTTTTAACCCAAGCGGTAATAGGCTGGTTACCATAGTCGGAAAAACAGCATCCGCTTTGGCCAAGTCCGGGTAGATTTCGCGAGCCATAATGCCAGGATAAACAATGATAAATAATACAGACAGTTTCAGAAACCCTCCAAAAAGCGCCCCCCAGCGCGCGTGGGCAATGTCGCGGGCCCCCAAGACCCGTTGGACAATAAACTGATTCGTGCACCAGAAATAAAATCCAAGGATGGGCACACCGATCAAAAGTCCGGTCCAGGGCATTGTCTTATCATCTGCAGGACGCACTACACTGAGTAATTCCGGAGGTGTACGGGCAACAATTTCAGACCAGGGCCCGGTTTCTGCATAGGCAATCAGTGTTATTCCGGTTGAACCGATCAAGAGGATAACTGCCTGGATAATATCTGTATAAACAACTGCGCTAAGTCCTCCGGCAGCGGTGTAAATACCTGTGACTATAGCCAGACATGCAGCTGCCAACAGCAAATCCATACCAAACAACTCACTGATGACAAAGGCTCCTGCAAACAAAGTCCCAGCGGTATCGATAAAAAGGTTCCCAATGATGGTTAAACCTGAGAAGTAGTAGCGACTTCGCTGGTCAAATCGTTTTTCCAGAAACTCTGGCATGGTAAAGATATGAGTTCCGATGTAGTAAGGTATAAAAAAGATACTGAAAAATACGAGAACAACAGCTGCCATCCATTCATAATTTGAAATAGAAATACCGGTTGCGTAAGCAGCCCCCGAAAGCCCAATCAGAGTGGTTGAAGAAATATTGGAGGCAAATAATGAGAATCCCACTGCGGGCCAGCCTAGTTTTTTTCCAGCAAGAAAATAATCAATTGGTGCGCTGGCTTCGTTAGCATTATTCTCTCTTTTCGCAAAATGAAGTCCTATTGCCATCGCAGCAACAAGATATAAAATGATGATACTTAGATCGACTGCATGAATAGAGTGATGCATCGTTTCCTATTAATTAAGATATTTTTAGTTTCAACTTCGCTTCTGCACTTTAGACAACCATAGACTTAATGTCTGATACGTAGGTTGGATAAGCCCAGAGAAAATTGGCCAGCTGCTTTGCAGGAATATCATATGCGATTGCAAGAGCGAACACATTGATGACTTCAGCAGCATTGTGTCGCACAAGATGAGCGCCCAGCAACAAGCCGGTTTTATTATCAATCAAAACCTTATAAGCGCCGTGTGTTTCACCAATACGTTTTGATGAAGGCCATCCTACAGTACTGCCATGTTTGATACTAAAATCAAACCCCTGCTCTCTGACCTGTTGTTCGGTAAAACCTACTGCAGCAAGATTGGGCACTGTAAACACCGCGCTTGGAACAACGCTCTGATTCACCTTTGTCGAATTACCTTCAAGGATGTTACGAGCGACTATTTTGCCGTGATCGTCGGCGACCGTAGCCAACATTTTGCCACGAGCCGCACAATCACCAACTGCGTAAACACATGGGTTGCTGGTACTTTGCAAAAAGTCGTTTACCACAATACCTGCAGGCACAGAATCAACATTACCGTGATTATTTTCTAGGACGCTCAGGTTCGGAACACGACCAATGGCGGAAACCACATAATCCGTTTCCATAACCCTTCCCGTATTGGTATGTACTTTGTAATCATCGCCTTGAGCCTCAATTCGGGTCGGTGATTCATTTAAGACGACATCAATTCCTGCAGCACGGCTAGCACCCACAACTGTATCGACCATATCGGGATCAAAGCCACTGAGTGGCCTTTTAGAGTGGTGTATGATCGAAACTTCTGCACCAGCGTTTGCTGCCACGTGAGCAAACTCAAAGGATATATAACCGCCGCCAATGAAGCAAATGCGGCCCGGCAACTCACTCAATTCCAAAAAATCGTCGCTGGTTTTTGCATAATGACTTCCGGGAATATCCAGTTCTCTTTGAGTCGATCCGGTGGCCAGGACAATATATTCGGCAGTCAACTTCGTGCCGCTGTCCAATATGACTTCATTCGAACCGCTCATTCTTGCACGTTCACGGAAGGTTGAGACACCTTTCTTCTGCCAGCCTGCTAAATCTTTTTCGGACCTGCCCGCCAGGAATTCATTTTTCAACGCTTGCAAACCAGACCAATCTGTTTGGGGTGCAGTCTTTATTCCTTTTCCAACTAAATGCTTCGCTGTTGCGACTGCTTCTGCATTGGCAACCAGATACTTCTTAGGCTGACAGCCACGCAACGCGCACGTCCCACCAAACGGGCGCTCGTCAACCATTGCGATCTTCTTTTTTGCCTCCAGCAAACCCATGGCAACATAGTATGCGGATGTCCCGGAGCCAACGATAATTACGTCAAAATGAGTCTTTTCAGATTTCATAAGTGCTTTAGAAGTTAATTGTAGCAGTTTGGACGACACAACCTAAAACCACATGAATTGGGTCCGTTAGTCTACAATTCGCAGCAATTTGCTTGAGACATGGTTAAACATATATTGGTTTAACTTTAAATGATTGAGTTAAGTTTAGACACTTTTTTTCTTTTATATCTTGGATGTGGCTTCTCGCTGATCCTGGTGTTGTGGTTCTACTACGACTGGAAGCAGGCGCATCAGTACGAGGCGCAGCGTTCAAAAGTCATCTATCATTGTATCAAGTGTAGTTGTATTTACACCGGACCCTATCGCAGTGAAGAAGCCGATTGTCCCAAGTGTGGATTTACCAATGCACGGTTGCATTTCTAAGTGAAATCGTCTGGAAAATGTGTTTTAACGCTTTTTAATTTTATGGCAGATCATATTGCAGTACTCGACTTCGGCTCTCAATACACGCAGGTAATCGCGCGACGCATTCGCGAAGCCAATGTGCTTTCTCGAATCTACCCTTACAACACGCAAGCGGGTGTACTTAAGGAAGCGGGAGCCAAGGGCATCATCTTATCTGGTGGGCCTTCTTCGGTCCTGTTGGATGCCGCTCCGTTTCCGGACAGTGATTTGTTTGAGATGGGGCTGCCGATACTGGGTATCTGTTACGGAGAGCAATTAATGGCGCATATGCTGGGTGGCAGAGTCGGGCAGAGTACGGAGCGTGAGTTTGGTCATGGTACTTTGAATATTGAGACACGAGGCCAATTGTTTGAGGGACTTCCTGATAACTTACGTGTTTGGAATTCACATGGTGATCGTCTGGAGCAACTCCCGGAAGGCTTTGAAGCAATTGCTGCCACTGAGAACTCACCCTATGCGACCATTCAGGATCCGGTGCGGAAATTTTACGGCTTGCAGTTTCATCCGGAGGTAGCTCATACGGAGATGGGCACTGAGATTGTTGCTAACTTTCTGTTTAAGATCTGTGGTTGTGAAACCAACTGGTCGATGGCTAACTTCATTGATGAAAGTGTGCGAAAGATCAGAGATGCGGTTGGTGATGAATATGTAATCCTGGGCCTTTCCGGCGGCGTCGATTCATCGGTCGCGGCTGCGTTGATTCATAAAGCCATTGGTAAACAGCTTACCTGTGTTTTTGTCGATAATGGGCTGTTGCGCCTGCATGAGCGCGAGCAAGTGGAAAAACTCTACAGTGATCACTTCAATCTCGATGTCCGCGTTGCAGACCGTGCGGAGCTTTTTCTGGAGAGGCTCGAAGGCGTCTCCGACCCCGAAGCCAAGCGTAAAATTATCGGCAACACCTTTGTCGAGGTTTTCCAACAGGTTGTTAGTGAGTTGAAAGAGAAGGGCAATTACACCTTTCTGGCGCAGGGAACACTGTATCCGGACGTTATTGAATCGGTTGCGATCGACGGTAATCCGGCGGCGCTCATCAAAAGTCACCATAATGTCGGGGGACTTCCGGAGAAGATGCATTTGAAACTACTGGAACCATTGCGCGAATTATTCAAAGACGAAGTTCGTGAACTGGGCACGCAACTGGGTTTGCCCAAGGAAGTGGTCTGGCGTCAGCCATTCCCTGGCCCTGGTCTGGGTGTGCGTGTTATGGGGCCCATCAAAAAGGCAGATCTGGAAGTACTGCGCAAGGCAGATGCAATTTTACAGGAAGTCATGATGGCCGCCGATTTGTACTATAAGGTGTGGCAGTCGTTTTGTGTGTTTTTACCGGTTAAGACGGTCGGCGTAATGGGTGACGAACGGACTTACGAAAATGTGGTTGCTCTGCGTATTGTTGAAAGTCTGGATGCCATGACTGCCGACTGGGCTCGTGTTCCCTACGATATTCTGCGTGAAGTATCCAGTAGGATAATCAATGAAGTTTCCGGATGTAACCGCGTGGTTCTGGACATCAGTTCAAAACCGCCAAGTACGATCGAGTGGGAATAATAAGGGAATAATCATGAATTAGTTGCGCATGCATATTTGTATCGAACATTTTTCCCTGATATCGGTCTGTAAGCGTGAACTATGAAATTATTGTACTTGTCGTTTTTAATGTTTGCAGCGCTTTCCTTGAATGCCGCTGAGGGGCAGATCGGGACAATTATCGAAAATGCCCGCGCAACAGTCGGCACGGACAGTGCGCTGAATAACCTGGTGACTATGCAAATAAGCGGTACTATAGAGCCGGCAGAACCGGGACTACCCAGTGCACATATCCGGTTGATTGCCCGAAAGCCTTGTTCGCAACGTCTCGAAGTGCGCGTTGACAATATGATTGAGACAACACTGCTGAAGGGAAAAACCGGCTGTATTATTCAGTCAAAACCGGATGAAACGGCTCAACTTTCTCAAGTGCGGATGATGACTGCGGAGGAAATTCGACGTATGGCCTTCAATACCCGGCAACTGTTTAACTTTTACAGAGAAGACTATTGTAATGACGAGTCCGTGAGCTACGAGGGTATCGAACAACGACGCGGAAAGCAATGCCACAAACTGGTCTACGCCTATCCGGATGGTCCAAATACAATACGCTATTTTTCAGTCGATGACAAAGAACTGGTTTCAATGATCACCGATAAAGGTGTTGAAAGTGTGGAAATCGGTAGTCAAACAGTAAAAGACATCCGGTTTCCCAGACGGATCGAATACTATCATGAAGGCAAACTCTTACACACTCTGATCCTGGAGACGATCGAAGTAAACAAACCACTTAAAGTAGGCATCTTCACGATACCTGCCATTCAACAAACAAAGTAGATACAGAGCCTTGCGGATTACTCAATAGATCGTTTTCTTGCTAAATATGCAGAAACTTAGTTTTTCAAATACACCTCAATTTTTTAAATCGCTGGGCAAGTTCTGCTCCACAGTTATCGATTCGGCGGATGTATCGGACAAAGTCACTGCTGTCCTTGCAGATGTAAAGGCCCGTGGTGATAAAGCAGTGCTTGAATATACGCAACAGTTTGACGGCGCACGGCTGACTGCAAAAAAGATGCAGGTAGGTGCAGAAGAATTAAAAGCTGCCATGCAGACACTTAGCTCTCAGGAACGAAGCTCAATCCGTCAGGCCATCGCGCAGGTCAAAGACTTCCATCAAAAAACACTTCCGAAAAACTGGAAAGGCAAGAATGCTCAGGGCGGTATTGTTGGCGAACAGTTCTATCCAATCCGACGAGTTGGTCTCTATATCCCCGGTGGAAGCGTGCCTCTGGTCTCCACTGTTGTTATGACTGCGGTCTTGGCAAAGCTGGTGAAATGTCCGGAAATCTGCGTGTGTACTCCACCGAAGGCCGATGGCTCAATAGCGCCCGGTATGCTTGCAGCCCTTTCGATGGTGGGGATCGAAGAGGTGTATAAAATCGGTGGCGCACAGGCAATAGGAGCAATGGCATATGGGACCGAGACCATTCCTGCAGTAGATAAAATTTTCGGGCCTGGAAATGCCTATGTAATGGAAGCAAAGCGTCAGGTACTTGGTACGGTAGGTATTGATTTGTTGCCGGGACCCAGTGAAGTAATGGTCATTGCAGATGCCGGAGCCAATCCAGTCCATGTGGCAGCCGACTTGCTGGCACAGGCCGAACATGGCAGTGGCAAGGAGATTATTTATTTTGCAACCACTAGCAAAGTGCTGCTTGGCAAAGTGGAACAATCCATTGCCGAGCAACTTCCTGTATGTGCTCATGCAGAAAGTTGTGAAAAGGTATTAAAGACGAGGTTCATGACAGTGCTTTGCACGAATCTGGATCAGGCAGCCCAGGTTGCCAACTACATCGCTCCTGAACATCTGGAGTTACAGATCGCCGACAAATCACTCAATGAGCTTACCCGCAAAATAACAACTGCAGGTGCGATACTACAAGGCTACATGACCCCGACAGTATTGGGTGATTTTACTGCCGGTCCCAGCCACACACTTCCGACGGGGCGGGCAGGCCGTTTTTACAGTGGATTGCAAGCCACAGACTTTATGCGTCGTTCCAGTATCGTGCGCTATGATGCAAAGAGCCTTGCAAAGGCCGTTCCGGTGGTAGAGACATTTGCCCGCCTGGAAAACCTGGATGCACATGGCCGGTCATTGACAGTACGGCTCTGATTTCTCTATATGTTAAAAATATGTATTCACTTAATTAAAAGAAATCTAAGATGACATTTCACGAACTGGGACTTGATGAGTCCATTCTTAAGTCGATCGAAGCAGTCGGCTTTACAGAGGCAACGCCTATACAGGTGGCAGCAATACCGCAGATTTTAGAGGGGAAAGATGTGATAGGTTCTGCACAGACCGGAACCGGCAAGACTGCTGCTTTTGCCTTGCCGGTCTTACATCGTTTGCAGCAAATGCCTGATGGCTCAAAACCACAGTGTCTTGTGCTTGGGCCAACACGTGAACTGGTTGCACAGGTGCATGATCAGTTTGAATTGTTTGGAAAAAACAGTTCCATTAGCAGTTGCCTGGTTCATGGTGGGGTGGGCTATGGTAGACAGACGGATAATTTGAAAAAGGGGGTTGATGTGGTTATCGCGACGCCGGGTCGCTTACTAGACCACTCGGCCAGAGGATCTCTTAATCTGCGCTCAGTTAAAATATTGATATTGGATGAGGTCGATCGTATGCTCGATCTGGGATTTATCGATGATGTGCTGCGGATTATTGCACTTTGTGGTAAAAAGCGGCAGACACTGTTGTTTTCAGCGACGGTATCCGATACGATTAAACGTCTCATAGCCAAAAATTTGAAAGATCCGGTCGAAATATCGATTGGGGTTGAGTTGTCACCGGCAGACACTGTGAAACACGAGGTATATCCGGTGGGGGCATTGCAAAAATTTGATCTGCTAATGGCGCTGATCGAGAGTCAGGATATCGATAGTATGATCATTTTCTGTCGTATGAAAGTGGGTGTCGATCGCATCGTCCGTTGGTTGAAAGAGCATAACTACCCATGTGTAGCGATGCACTCTAATCTACCGCAGAATAAACGAACGAGTGCGTTGGATCAGTTCAAGCATGGTGAAATCAAGATTCTGGTAGCGACCGATATTGCCTCCCGTGGTCTGGACATTGCCAATGTAACCCATGTGATCAACTATGATGTTCCCGAGCATCCGGAAGACTACGTGCACCGCATCGGCCGTACCGGACGTGCCAGGCAGGAGGGAGATGCAGCCACATTACTGGCGCCTGACGAACAGTCAAAAATCGAGGCGATCGAGTCATTTATCGGTCAACCGATACCGCAACGCAAGTTGGAGAACTTCAATTACTTTCAGGAACCTTTTATCCGCGACGCAACACCTGAGCCAAGACGCCGAAAGCGTAATTCGGCATCGAGCCGGTTTGGTCGTCGTGGGCGTTAGTGTGTAACGCGCAAAAATTTGAAAGTGTTTTGTCGAAATCCAAATCGTTATCGAGCCAGACAATTGTATCAATCGATTTCGATTCTATCATTTAAAACCTTTTGTCATTTGGTATATGGCAATCATGCACTGGTAACAAAGCGCGATGAACCTGATCCTTTTTGATAAGCCCTTTAAGTCGGTTCGACTGGATGCGGATGATCCGCGTGCACGCCATTTGCGTAAAGTGTTGCGTGCAGATATCGGAACACTGGTGTTTGTTGGATTTGTAAACGGGCCAAGAGCACGGGCTCAGGTTACTGCAGCAAGTTCGGACGGTTGTTATGAGTTGCAGGTTATTGCTGAGGAACCAGCACCTGCGCTTTTGCCCATTACATTACTGATCGGGTTGCCGCGGCCGCACACCGCACGGCGCATACTGTTTGAAGCTGCGAGCCTTGGTATTGAAGCCTTACATTTTTTTGCGGCGGAGCACAGCGAGCCATCCTACGCAAAAAGTCGTCTATGGCAGACAGGAGAATGGCGCGAGCGCGTACTCCGTGGCACAGAACAGGCTTTTGGCACTCGACTGCCTCAGGTCGAGTTACATCCGGATCTGCAGACGGCTATTGCAATGCAGCAGGAAACATGCACAAAGATTGCTTTGGATAATTACGAAGCGAGTGGATCACTTGGCACTGTCTCAATCGTGAACAATCGTTCTGCCATAATTGCTATCGGACCCGAGCGTGGCTGGTCTGCTGCCGAGCGATCTGTCTTTAGGGAGAATGAATGGCAACTTGCACATCTGGGACCACATGTCCTGCGAACCGAAACTGCTTGCGTTGCAGCGAGCGCTGTTCTGGCATCG
>JBNKZP010000048.1:0-10947 GCA_050301675.1 Puniceicoccaceae bacterium | reverse complement strand
CCCTTGCCTATAAAAACATTTCTTGATGTTTCAATCGCGCTCGCGGATACAATAGGATCACTTCACAAAAAGCATGTCATTCATAAAAACATAAATCCATCAAATATTATCTGGAACCCTGAAACCAAGCAACTGCATCTGTTTGACTTCGGTATAGCCGATGAGGTACCTGAGCTTAATCTCACACCACTAGCCCCATCTGCAATCGAAGAAACCCTCGAATACATTTCACCGGAGCAGACCGGTCGTATGAATCGAGTTGTAGATTACCGGACGGATTATTATTCACTTGGAGTAACATTATATCAATTGGTAACTGGAAGATTGCCCTTTGAGGCATCGGATGCTTTGGGTATTATCCATTTGCACATTGCCGGGACTCCAACCGATCCTCATAAGCTTGATCCTGCTATCCCGGAAACGATTTCCCGAATAGTGCTTAAACTGATGGCCAAAATGGCAGAAGATCGTTACCAGAATGCCCTGGGACTGAAGGCGGATCTGGACCGCTGCTTGCGAGAATTGCATGACGGGACGATCAGCGATTTCGAACCTGGTTCCGAGGATTTCAGTGATAGTATCCAGGTTCCGCAGAAGCTCTATGGGCGGAACTTGGAAATAAAAAGGCTGCTTACTGCCTTTGAGCAGGCGTACGCAGGTGAAAAGAAACTACTACTTGTTGCCGGATATGCTGGTGTAGGTAAAACCAGACTTGTTCGGGATCTGCAGAGAACAGTCCAGGAAAAACAGGGCTATTTTATCGAGGGTAAATTTGAACAATTGCGGCGTGCTGCACCTTATTGGGGCTGGATTCAGGCATTTAAGACGTTACTAGACTATCTTCTGATGGAAAATGAAATTAATCTGGCGCAATGGAAAAAGAATATTCTGAATGCAGTTGGAAATATCGGGAAAGTCTTAACGGATGTCTTTCCAAATTTGGAATTGATAATCGGTCCTCAGCCTGATATTCCGGAATTGGGAGGTGTTGAGGCGCAAAATCGCTTCAATTATGTGTTTGTGGAATTCGTTAAGGCCATTGCCGGAGAAGAGTGTCCGCTCATTGTATTTCTGGACGATCTTCAATGGATCGACGCGGCTTCGCTGAGATTACTTCAGGTCATAATGATCGACAATACAGTCTCTCATCTTCTGATCATCGGCGCCTACCGGGATAATGAAGTGGACGCGCTTCATCAATTGACGGTAAGTATTAAAATCATGCGTGAAGAGCAGGTTCGAATAAATTCATTAACTCTCGAGGAGCTCTCCAGAGAAAATGTCAATAAATTGATAGCAGATATTCTGCATGTCAGGCATAATCAAACTGAACATCTCAGTAATCTGATCTATTCAAAAACCGGTGGTAACCCTTTTTTCGTTCTTCAAACTCTGCGGAATTTGGTTGAACGGCATGCGATCATGTTTGAACCTGAACACAGGCGCTGGCAGTGGGATGTCGCAACCCTGCAAAAGATGGATATTACAGACAACATTATTACACTGATGTTGGGTAAGATCCAGCAATTGCCACCTCAAACACAGCATTTCCTATCTTTAGCAGCATGTCTTGGATTTGTTTTCAGGATTGAGAACTTAGCTTTAATTGCTGGTCAAACAGAAGAAGTATTGCAAGAGTGTTTACGGCCGGCTTTACGGGAAAGACTACTCACTGTGGATTGCGATAAGGATTATCAATTCGTTCACGACCGGATCCAGCAGGCCGCATACGAGCTGATTCCCTACGCTCAGAAAAAACAGGTCCATCTTGAAATTGGCCGGCTCCTAATAATGCACATGGAGGAGCAGGACTATAATGAGCAGCTCTTCACAGTGGTGGATCACCTGAATTTCGGAGCAGAGTTGCTGCAAAATCGAGAGGAGAAGCTGAAGCTGGCTCACCTGAATCTCGGCGCAGTGGTCAAGGCCATGGCTTCTGCCGCGTTCCCGACAGCCAACCGATACGCAAATGCCGGCGTCGGATTACTTGATGAGCAGAGTTGGATGACAAATTATGCCCTGGCTTTGGAACTTCACACCCGTAATGCTGAGACTGCAAGCCTTGTCGGGGACTTTGAGCGAACGAACCAGTTATTTACAATAGTAACAAGTCATGGCAGAACACCTCAGGATAAAGTCGGCGTATACAAGAGCATGACGAATGGATATATCTCCAGAGGCAGATTGCATGAAACCTTAAACACTGCTCTAGAGATTCTGGATCAGCTGGGACTGCATTTACCTGGCTATCCTTCTGGCGAAGATGTTGAACGTGCACAGAATGAGGTCAAGTCGCTTTATGCAACCATTTCCATTGAAAGCCTGTTTTATTTACCAACCATGATAGACCAGGTCAAACTGGCGATACTGCAAATAGCTTCAAAAATTAATGCCCCCGCCTTTTACGTGAGACCGCAACTGCACCTGTTGGTCGTATTCACTGGTGTAATACTGTCCATCCGGTATGGCAACGCGATCGAATCCCCATACTTCTATGCCGCTTACGCCCTGATTCTTTGTGGATTATTTCGCGAGTTCGAATCAGGCAATGATTTTGGTAAACTTGCGATGGCGCTTATGGACCTAACGACTAATCCTCAATTGTACGCAATGACACTAGGTGTGATTGGAGGGCATGTTTGGCATTTCCGGCATCACCTCCGGACCACACTATCGTATTTGGAAAAAGGATATCAGAGCGGGCTGGAAACCGGAGCTTTCGAGGCTGTAGGGTACAACGGCTCTTTCTATTGCTCCAATTCCTTTTTTGCCGGAGTCGAGCTACCGCAAGTCGATCAATTGATGGATTCTTACGGCAAAGGCCTGATCCGTATTAACGCGGCAATCGGGTACAGCATGCTGGCACCGTACTGTCAACTCGTGAAGAATCTCTTGAAATCTGAAGGTGAACCTTGTTTGTTGATTGGTGAAGTCTTCAACCAGGACCAGGTGCTGCCTATTTATGAGCAGACACAGAACCGAGGCGGTCTGGCAGCTTTCTATGTCTGCAGAATGATGCTGTGCTATCTGTTTAGCCAATATGAGTCAGGGTTAGAGAACGCAGAACGAG
The DNA here is from genome assembly GCA_050301675.1 of Puniceicoccaceae bacterium. Taxonomy (GTDB): domain Bacteria; phylum Verrucomicrobiota; class Verrucomicrobiia; order Opitutales; family Coraliomargaritaceae; genus Lentimonas. Next base: position 7,877 of record JBNKZP010000048.1, on the reverse strand, counting down.
TAAAGGAGAACAGTGAAGGTTTGATTGGACTTTCCTCTCACTCTGTTGCGATCTTCTATGATTCGCTTATTCGCCTTCAGCTCTGCCGGAGCATTGCCGGATCTGAACGGGATCGTCTTCTCAATCAAGTCATCGAAAACCAATCTAAAATGAAGCAACTGGCAGATGCTGCTCCGATGAACCAACTTCACAGATTCTACCTGGTCGAAGCCGAACGCATGCGTATAACAGAGCAAAACATGATGGTTGCAATAAACTGCTATGACCAGGCCATTTCTCTGGCTGGTCAAAACGAGTACATCCAGGAAGAAGCTCTGGCAAATGAGTTGGCGGCCGGATTCTGGTTGGAGAAAGGAAAAGATGATTTCGCACGACTTTATATGCTGCGGGCATACCGGGGATACTTTACCTGGGGAGCGATGAGAAAAGTGAAGGATTTGGAAAAACGGTACGCCTCGCTACTCACAGTCAGGCCCGATATACCGGAGGTTAGAACTTTTCTGGAAAAGTTAGATTTATTAACGTTGATGAAAACCACCCATGCTATCTCAAGTGAGATCAAGATGGAGAAGCTGCTTGATCAGGTGATGCATGGAGTTATAGAAAACATTGGAGCGCAGCATGGATATTTGCTGATGAAAAAAAATGGTACGTGGAGAGTTATTGCTGAAAGGGAAATTAATCAAGCGGAAGTTGAAATTCATCTATCGGTTGATATTAACAAAAGTGATTTGGTTTCTCCGGCCATAGTACGTTTTGTTGCACGTACAAAAAACAAAATAGTTCTGGACAATGCCGCGATTAAAGGTGAGTTCGTTAATGATCCGCATATCAGAAAAAAGAGTACCAAATCATTATTGTGCGCACCACTTTTACATAGGGGTAAGCTGGTAAGTATTCTATATCTTGAAAACAATCTGACTACGTATGCATTTACTCGAGAGCGGGTTCAATTTCTGGAGATGCTTCTTTCTCAAGTGGCAATTTCACTGGAAAATGCAGGATTTTATGAGGCTCTGAAAGAAAGCGAGCTTAAATATCGTCAGATAGTAGATACCGCTAATGAAGGAATCTGGATTCTCGGTTCGGATGAATTGACCATTTCTGTTAATTCTAAAATGGCGGAAATACTAGGTTATACCATAGATGAGATGCTGGGCAGGCCTATGACTGACTTCATGTTCGAAACTGATTTTACTGACCATTTTCAAAAGATGGAGAATCGCCATCGGGGCATTTCAGAGCAATATGAACGCCGTTTTCATCGCAAAGATTGCCAGACCGTCTGGACACTTGCATCAGCGGTTCCGAGATTTGATAAAGAGAATAATTTCAAGGGATCATTTGCGATGCTTACTGATATTACAGAACGCAAACAAACGGAACAGAATCTTGCGTTGTTGAATTTTGCACTTGACAAAGTAAAGGATGCCGCTTTTCTGATTGATGAAAACGCAAGATTTCATTATGTTAACGAAGAAGCTTGCAGGCTACTTGGATATTCACGAGACGAATTACTTGTAATGAGTGTACCGGATATTGATCCTGATTATCAAATGAAACGCTGGCATGAATATTGGCAAGAGCTTAAAACTCAGGAATCGATACGGTTAGAGAGTCGTCATAAAAAAAAGGATGGACGCATTTTACCTGTTGAGATCAGCACAAATTACATCGAGTATAATGGCCAGCCTTACAATATAGCTCTTGCGCGCAATATAACAGAACGGAAACAGACTGAAGAAGAATTGAGCAGATACAGGGTTCAACTTGAAGAGCTTGTTGACAAAAGGACGAAAGCATTATCTTATTCAAACGCACAATTGAGAATTACTAAAGAGCAGGCTGAATCAGCTAACAAAGCTAAAAGCTTGTTTCTGGCCAATATGAGTCATGAACTGCGTACACCTCTCAATGCTATACTTGGATTCGCCCGGCTTACCAGGGATTTACCGGATGTTACTGCTGAACAGAGGAAAAACCTGGATATCATCACTCTCAGTGGCGGACATCTTTTAAATCTTATTAACAATGTTCTTGATATGTCAAAAATTGAATCAGGCCATATGGTTCTGGAGGTTGTGCCAATAGATCTGCACCAATTGTTACAGGAAATGAGGTCTTTGTTGTATGTCAATGCTGAGGAACGGGGCTTGAATTTTGTAGTGGAACAGGCTCCGGAACTTCCAAGACAGATTGAAGTTGATGGGGGAAAGCTGCGCCAGGTTTTAATCAATCTGATCGGTAATGCTATTAAATATACAAAACTGGGCGGAGTTATTCTGCGGGCAACGATTACTAAAAGAGAACCAGCTGAACAAGTGCGATTGCGGTTTGAAGTTGAAGATACCGGTCCGGGTGTCAGTGATGAGGACAGAAAAAGAATTTTCCAGCCCTTTGTACAATTGAAAGGACAAATGACAATTGAAACGGGAACCGGGCTTGGACTTGCGATATGTAGGCAGTATGTAGACTTGATGGGAGGGCATATTGATGTTATCAGTGAGAAAGGTAAAGGATCGTTATTCTTTTTTGAAATACCGGTAAAAGAGCTGCTTTTAGAGGTGAAAGCCATCACACCTGAACTTGGTCGTGTTATCGGTATAGAGAAGGGACAGCCGCGGTATCGAATACTCATTGCAGAAGATCAACTTGAGAACCGTATTTTGCTTCACAAGACACTTGAACCGTTTGGCTTTGACATCAGGGATGCCGCTAATGGGAAAGAGACTATTGAGATATTTGAACAGTGGCATCCAGATCTGATCTGGATGGATATTCGTATGCCGGTAATGGACGGTCTGGAAGCGACGCACCGGATAAAGTCAACTGAAGCTGGATCACATACAAAGGTTATCGCAATTACCGCACAGGCGTTGGAAGAAGATAGAATTAAAATCATGCATGCCGGTTGTGATGATTTTATCCGAAAGCCTTATCGCGACAGGGAAATATTCGATGCATTGTCCAGACATCTGGGCTTACGGTTTGTTTATGAAGAGAAGCCTGTAGCAACCTCTGAAAAACCTGAGTTGGAATTAATTCCGGAACAGTTGGAAAAAGTGCCCTCAGAACTGTTCCTAAAATTACATCAGGCAGTCATTGAATTGGATCCTGAACGCATTCAGGAGTTAACAAAACAGATCTTGAACCATGATCAGACTATTGGTAAGTCGCTGCAAAAATTAGAAAACAGGTTTGATTATGTCCGTTTGCTTCAAATTTTAGATGAATACGCAAAAAAACGGGGGATTGATGGACAGGAATGAAATCGGCATGAGGGATCAAGATTGACAGTGATGTAGTTACACCGGACTGTATTTTGCTCTCAAAAAATTTTCCCGAAGCACTGAGTCCACCTGTTTTTTTTGTGTTCGTAAATTCAGGAGATATTCAATGACGCAAGAAAAAGCTGCTCCGGTTGCCGGTTCAGCCACTGAAAAGAATCGTGCAATCGCATGATTGTTTCATTGTTGATGGTTATTACCATCCCCGAAGTCCCAATGGATGTTCATGTGGCTGACCCAAAATCCGACAAATAAGTACCTGCTGACGGGTGATCGATTAATAAGGAAAAAATATGGACAAACAGTCCATTCCTGGATACCAAATCACCGAAAAGCTCTATGAGAGCAGGCGTATACTCGTTTATCGTGGAACTCGATCAATAAAAAATGAACCGGTTGTCCTTAAAATACTAAAGCCGGATGCTGCTGCTGAGAAAGACGAGGTGACCCGTTTCAGGCGTGAATTTGATTTGGTCTCGAAATTAAATCTACCCGGCGTTGTAAAATGTATTGACATTCAGGAGTACAGTGGCAGTTTGATAATGGTGATGGCGAATATTGGAGGCAAATCGCTAAATCAATTACAAATGCCTTTACCGATTGAACAGTTTCTTGAAATTTCGATTGCACTCGCAGATGCAATTGGATCAATTCACAAACGGCATATCATACATAAAAACATAAATCCATCGAATATAATATGGAATCCGCAAACAAAGCAGCTTAATCTGATTGATTTTAGTTACGCAGATGAAATGCCTGAGCGAACAGTCTCTCCGCAAGCGCCATCTGCAATTGAAGGAACACTGGAATATATTTCACCGGAGCAGACCGGTCGAATGAATCGTGTTGTAGATTACCGGACGGATTTTTATTCACTTGGAGTAACATTCTACCAGCTATTAACGGGGCAATTGCCTTTTGTCGCATCGGATGCTTTAGGTGTTGTGCATTTACATATTGCAGGAACAGCTCAAAAACCTCATGAGCTTAATCCTGACATACCGGAAATGGTTTCCTATATTGTAATGAAGCTGATTGCAAAGATGGCAGATGAGCGGTACCAGAGTGCCTGGGGAATAAAAGCAGATCTGGAACAGTGTTTACAAGAGTATACTGCAAAAGTGGCGGTCCAGCTCTTTGAGTTGGGGAAAGAGGACTATACCGATAAATTACGGGTGCCGCAGAAACTGTATGGCCGCAAACGAGAGATGGAACAACTACTGGATGTCCTTGAGCGAGTAAGTGTCGGAGCTAGAGAATTGCTTTTGGTGGCGGGCTATGCCGGAATCGGAAAAACAGCGCTGGTGCATGAAGTACATCGGCCTATTGCGGAGAAACAAGGGTACTATATCGAGGGCAAGTTCGACCAATTGCAGCAAAATGTGCCCTACTATGCCTGGATACAGGCATTTACAGGTTTTGTGAATTACCTGTTGATGGGAAACGAAGTGGAGGTGGTGTATTGGAAAGAGATCATCCTGAATGCAGTAGGTGGCATAGGGAAAGTGATGACAAATGTTATTCCCAACCTGGAACTAATCATCGGAACTCAACCTGATGTTCCATTATTAGGTGCAACTGAAACACAAAACCGGTTCAGCTATGTTTTCTTGGAGTTTATCAGAGTGATAGCCACAGGGGATCATCCATTGGTGGTATTTCTTGATGATTTGCAGTGGATTGATACAGCCTCGCTGACTTTGCTTCAAATTCTGATGACCAGTATCGGTATTTCGCATGTTCTTATAATAGGCGCCTATCGGGATAATGAGGTAGATGCTTTGCACCCGCTGATGAAAAGTATTGAGTCGTTGCATCAGGAGAATGTGACTGTCCATCATTTGACGCTGGGAAATCTGACAGAACACACGGTTAATGAAATAATTGCAGAGATGTTGCATGTAGAGAATGAACTGAGTAGATCACTGACTCAGATAATCTACGCAAAAACTGGAGGAAATCCCTTCTTTATGCTTCAAACACTGGAGTCTTTGGCAGAGAGCGGACTTATATCGTATAGTGCCGGGAGCAGAAGGTGGGATTGGGACATCAGGGCATTGAGGAGCATGGAAATCACGGATAATGTCGTGGCCCTGATGCTCAGGAAACTCCGTAAGTTACCTGCTCAGTCACAAAAAATGTTGACATTGGCAGCGTGTATTGGATATAGTTTCAGCCTGACGAACATGTGCATTATTGCGAGCCAATCGGAAGAGGAGGTGCTGAAAGAATTGCAACCTGCATTGCAAGAAGGATTCATCATTCCGCTGGATGGGACATATCAGTTCGCACATGATCGCCTACAGCAGGCGGCACTTACAATCATTTCTGCCGAGGAATTACCAGTACAACACCTTAAAATTGGTCGTCTCTTACTTGCGAATACGCCGGATGATGATTTAACTGAGAGTATCTTCGATATTGTTGATCATCTTAACCGGGGCATGGTCCTTGTAACCGCATCAGCGGAACGCGAGCGAATAGCCGAACTCAATCTCATCGCGGGCCAACGTGCCAAAAGAGCGAATGCTTACACCTCGGCACTGAAATATTTTGCCGCTGGTTCCACACTCTTATCTGAGTATAGCTGGGTGCAGAGTTATGATCTCACTTTTGCCCTTGAATTCCATTCTGCCGAGTGCGAGTTCCTGATCAGTGATTTTAATAGAGCCGAGCAACGGATTACAGAGTTGCTACAACGTGGGGTTTCGAATATCGACCGCGCAGCAGCTTATCACCTCAGAGTCCAGTTGCTCGCTGTGAAGGGGGAATACTCGCAAGCCGTCAATAGTGCGTTAATGTGTTTACGGCTGTTCGGCATCGACTTACCGATACACCCGACTTGGGAACATATACTGGCGGAATACGATATGATCTGGCGGAATCTCGATGGGCATCAGATCGAAGAGCTGATCGAGCTGCCGCTATTGACCAATCAGGAATTGCTGACCGTTATGGATATGCTCTCAACCCTACTCCCACCCTCCTATTTTACCGACATGAACTTGTTTCGCTTAGCCGTCTGCCGCATGGTGAACATCAGTATTCTGAATGGGGCGTGCGGCCCTTCAGCGCACGGTTTTTCCGGTCTCGGAGTTTTCATCGGTCAGGATTTTCATCGGTACCAAGACGGTCATCAATTCGCCAAACTTGCTCGCGACCTGGTCGAGAAGCATGGTTTCATTGCCTATCAGGCACAAATCAATTTCTCCCTGGGAATGGTTGCTTTCTGGACTCAACCGCTTGCGAACATGATTGATCTCCATCATACGGCCATTCGTAGCGCAATCGAGACCGGGGCGCTGACTTTCGCTTGTTACAGCATGTTTCATCTCCTTGCAGCCCGTATTCTTCGGAATGACAGGCTCGACGCGGTGTGGCGGGAATCGGAGACCTGTTTGGACTTTGTCAGGAAGGCCAAATATGTTGATATTGCTGATATCATTGTGAGCCAGCAGCGATTTATCTTAACCATGCAGGGCCAAACAGCGACATTCTCAACCTTTAGTGATGGGCATTTCGATGAGGCGACATTCGAAGCGCAACTCACCCCGGACAGAATGCCTACAATGTCGTGGTTTTACTGGGTCCTCAAATTGAAGGCGCGGTTCCTCTCAGGCGATTACGCCGAGGCTCGCGCCGCAGCCGAAAAGGCGAAAGCGCTATTGTGGGCCGCGGCTGGACAGTCTCCGTTGCTTGATTACTATTATTACTCAGTTCTGACGTTAACGGCGAGCTATAAGTACTTTTCCGTCACCGAGCAGACTGCGTGGCACGATATTATGAAAGCGCACCAGGAGCTATTGCGTGAGTGGGCCGAAAACTATCCTCCTACTTTCGGTGATAAATATGCACTGGTCTCAGCCGAAATCGCCCGAATCGAACAACGCGACCAGGATGCCATGCGCTTTTACGAGCAGTCCATCCGATCTTCTCGGGAGCACGGTTTTGTTCAGAACGAGGGATTGTCTCTTGAGCTGGCCGCAAGGTTCTACGCCGCGCATGATTTTGAGACGATCTCCAACATCTACCTTCGTGATGCTATCGACTGCTATTCCCGGTGGGATGCGGAGGGCAAAGTACGACAACTAAAACAGGTATATCCATGGTTGGTGCAGGTCAGACAGCCGAGAATCTCTACACTTGTTGAACAACTGGACGCAGTCTCTTTAGCAAAAGCACAGCAGGCAATTTCAAGTGAAATTGAAATGGATCGTCTGCTTGGTAAAGTGATACACATAGTTATCGAGAATGCAGGAGCACAAAGTGGGTATTTACTATCAAAAAAAAACGACTCATGGATAGTTGTTGCTAAAGGGGAAGTTGATCCACCGGAAGTAGAGATGCCGCCGCCCGTTACTATCGATGAAAGCGACTTTGTTTCTCCGGGTGTTGTACGTTTTGTAGCACGTACAAAAAGTAAAATCGTTCTGGACAATGCAGCGATTCATGGGAAGTTCGTTAATGATCCGCATATCAGAAAAAAGAGTACCAAATCATTATTGTGCGCACCTCTTTTACATAGAGGAAAGCTGATAAGTATTCTATATCTTGAAAACAATCTGACTACGTATGCATTTACTCCAG
>JBNKZP010000047.1:0-10971 GCA_050301675.1 Puniceicoccaceae bacterium | reverse complement strand
AGTAGTGTAATTAACAAAAGGGGTTCTGTATGCCAGTGGAGTTGCATTAGCTTGTTATTCGATTACTAAAATTTGAACCGGAAAGAATGCAATCGAGTTTTCCAATGATAGTATTTGGTTATTTGGTGGGTGTAATTTTTTCTACGGGGTAAAATTGTTAGTAATTGGCCGAAAAAGCTGCCCATTTATTTAGAGTTACTGCAATGTGTATGAATGGAAGCACTACAAGACCTACTAACTGCCGAACAACGCCTTCTTTTAGAGGGTCTAGAGTCACATCCAAAGTTGATGTCTCGTTTCTTATCGATTCTTTCATTGGCTGAAGAACCCGATGCGGATGGAACCATTCGTTCAGCCGATGAAGTCGAAGCCATACTCATTGATCAAGTGCGTAAGCTGGGACAGGAAAGCATGGAAAGTTGGGCGAGCAAAGTTAATTCTATCCACAGTCATCCCATAAGGATTTAAAAGTTGGCGGACTTTGGACGGTTTCCTAAACAAGGAAACCAGTATGAAACAAAGAAAAAACCCAAAGCCAACCAAACATTACGCCACCACTTTTCATCAGCTTTGCAAGCTCATTCCAGTTGGGATGGTTCGCAATCTGGCAAAGCAGTACAAGGTCGATAAAAAGTCCCGCACCTTTTCTCCATGGAGTCATGTGGTCACCCTGCTGTTTGCCCAGCTTACTCACTGCATCGGCTTGAATGATGTGTGCGATGCTTTGCGCCATCATGCTGCCAAGCTGCTGGCTATTCGTGCAGCTACAGTGCCCAGCCGTAACGGACTCTCGCATGCCAATAAAACACGTAATGCCGACATGATGGAGGCACTCTTCTGGAGGATGCTTGAGCACTTGCAAAACCAGTTTCCCGGATTCGGGCCTGCCGGTCGTTACAAAGGTCTACCTCGGCGCTTCAAGCGTACGATTCACGCAATCGATTCCTCTACGATTGCGTTAGTGGCCAATTGCATGAATTGGGCGAAGCATCGTCGTCGTAAAGCGGCAGCAAAGCTACATTTGCGCTTAAATCTGCAAACTTTCCTGCCTGGCTTTGCTGTCATTGAAGAGGCCTCTCATCATGACAGTAGTCGTATGATTGCGCTATGTGCAGGTTTACAGGAAGGCGAAATTGCCGTCTTTGATAAAGCTTACGTCCATTTCAAGCATTTGTATTCACTGACGCAGCGTGGCGTACACTGGGTAACACGGGCCAAAGACAACATGAGCTACCACGTTTGCAAACGCCGCAAAGTCAGCGGATCGATTTTGCGCGATGATGAAATTACACTAAAGACCCAAACCAGTAAGAAAGACTATCCTCAGCGCCTGCGCCGTATCGTCGCTCGGGTAGAAGTCGATGGTAAAGAATTCGAAATGGTCTTCATCACCAATAACCTCTCATGGGCTGCCTCGAGCGTGTGCGATCTCTACCAAAGCCGCTGGGCCATCGAAGTGTTCTTCAAACAAATCAAGCAGACACTGCAAATTTGCGATTTTTTAGGACATTCCAAGCAAGCAATACGCTGGCAACTGTGGACAGCTTTACTGCTGTATGTGTTACTGCGTTTTCAGGCATGGCAGTCGGATTGGCCCCATAGCTTTACGCGTCTGTTTACGATGATTCGCAGTGCGGTCTGGGATCGTTTTAATCTGGATGAACTGTTGCGATTCTATGGGACAGCAGGAGGACCGTGGCGAATGTGTAGCCAGCCTGAACAGGCCTATTTGCCGGGATTTGCTCCCTGATCCTATGGGACAGCATATAGCATAAACGCAACAAAACAGCCTATTTTCAATTCTGATATTTAGCATCAACTAACACAAAGTACCTTTAAACACTAAGGCTTGCTTTCATCACAGCATCCCTATGGGATGGCTGTGAAAAAAGATGAATAAGAACACATTCGAAGAAAGTAAACATCCTTCATAACCGATAATTTTTTAGAAAATACTATTATTCCCGATTGACATGTAGTTTTTCAGGCGATCAATAATTATCATGACAAATACTTCAAAATCACAGTGTACTACGCATGGGTGGCTGGATTCTCTGGCAATCAGCATGTCGATTATCTGTGCAGTGCACTGTCTATTAACGCCTTTATTGATAATCGCGTTTCCCATATTGGCGACGACTTTCTGGGTTCACCAGAACTTTCATCTGTGGATGCTCCTCTTCGTGCTGCCAACAACCAGCCTTGCGGTTTTCCTCGGATGTCGAAAGCACCGGGACAAATTAGTGGTCAGCTTGAGCGCGATCGGCCTGAGTTGTCTATTTGCAGTATCGCTCTATGAGTCTTTCTTTCATGTAAATCATATGCTTGAGCATGGCGCTGAGTGTATGCATGGTTTGCATGTTGAACATGAAGAACATTTCCCATTGACAACGGTGGTTAACATCTTGGGCGGGGTTTTTCTGGCGAGTGCTCATGTTCGCAATTACTATCTTTGCAGACGTCTTCAGTGTGCGCACGATTAGTTTGCAAATTGATTTAGTCTATAAGGGAAGACCTAACTCTTACTAGGCCAGCGATTTTAGAAGAAATCGAGTATGCCAAAGTCGCACAATGATTTGAAGGGCCAGAACTTGTATAGTTTATTGATGGCATGACCGAACAAGATTTAATCGAAAAGCTACAAAAGATCGAACGGTTATTTTCCGGAGCTTCAACGGAAGGTGAGCGAGATGCGGCTGAAAGTGCACTTAATCGTATTCGTAAGCGCTTGAAGTCGGTTGAGAAAATTGAAAAACCAGAAGAATATAAGTTTTCATTATTGGATCAGTGGAATCGTAAATTATTTTTAGCATTACTACGTAGGTATGGGATCAGACCTTACAGGTTGCCTAGACAGCGGTATACTACAGTGATGGCGAATGTTCCAAAGTCTTTTGTAGACAATACGCTATGGCCTGAATTTCTGGAATTAAGTGGTGTGCTGGAATCTTACATCAATGAGATTACAGACAAAGTAATTAGAAATAATATATTTGAAGATTCATCTGAAGCCAGTGTAATAGAGGAATCCAAGAGGCTTAATGGTTGAGTGAAACAAAAAGGTCAAACGTTAGAATACCAACTCCAACCTAGCAAAGCTGGAACCAAGAGAACATTGAGCATTCAATACTTTTCAACCTTGATTCGGCAGTTGGCAAAGGTTGAGTTAGGTTTTGTAAGCCACAGATATACGAGGATTAAATGCAGATTCTCTGACACGTATTTGTTTATAATAATTCTTAACCATCCGCGTAAATCCGCGTATGTCCGTGGCTAAAGAAAAAACTTCGCGCTCTTCGCGGCTTCACGTGAGATATAGCGTTTCTCTAGTTTTCAGGCTTTCAGCTTTTAGTTGTGGCTTCGCTGCTCCATGCTTTTTTGTGTGATTCGTGGGCTCAACTGCGTTTTCTAGGACATTTCCAAAGCAGCGCCAGCGGCCATCATCATAATATCTGCATCGACTGTTTCCTGTGTCCAGGTTTCGAGTGCTTGTGCTCCTTGGTAAACAAGCATAGATAGGCCGTTTGCAACTTCCATACCACGTGTCTCCGCCTGTTTCAGTAACACTGTTTCCGGCGGATTATAGACCATATCATACACTTTCCAGTTTGCGGGAAGTAGGGCAACGTTTATCGGAGTTGGGTCATCGGACTTCAACCCCAGCGCGGTTGCATTGATTAACACTCCGGACTTTGGTAAATTGCGTGGCGGCTGGTTTAGATTAAACGTGCGTAAGTCGATTTCGTCGGTAATTGGTTCAAGCGCCTTTACCAGACCTTGTAATCGATCCGGGGAACGGTTGCCGATAAAGAGTTGTGCACATCCGGACAAAAGTGCTCTCACGGCAGCTGCGCGGGCTGCTCCTCCCGCCCCCAACACCATCACAGCAGCTCCTTCAAAAGTAATTTCCAAATCCAGCTCAAGTCCTCGTTCCAGCCCATATCCATCTGTATTCAGTCCCGAATAGCTTGTTTCATTCCGGAGCAGCGTATTGACCGCTCCCATTAATTGTGCCTCCCTGGAAACTTGTTTAATTAGGTCGAGCGCCTGTACCTTGTGCGGGATTGTTAAGTTCAGGCCGTGAAAGTTTTGCTTGTGGAATAGTGGCAGCGCTTCGGCAAGCTGTTCGGGATGAATGTCAAAGCGATAGTATGCCCAGTCTTTGAAGCGCTCGTCTGTCTCACTCAATTTGGCCAGCGCGGCATTATGCATCGCAGGGCTGATCGAGTGTGTAATCGGGTGTCCGATTACGGCAAGCGATGTGCCAGTGAATTCACCTGTTTTGAGATCTTCAAGACTGTATGTTTTTTCTCTGTCCATTGTCCCCTAAAATAAACATACTTATTTTCCGGTAATCTGTCTAGATGTTGGCAAGCGCTTGCTCAAGATCAGCAATCAGGTCTTCCACATCTTCAATTCCAACAGAAAGTCGCAGCACTTCAGGGCCCGAACCTGCAGCATTGAGCGCGTCTTCATCCAGTTGGCTGTGAGTGGTCGAGGCTGGGTGGATTATCAGTGACCGTGTGTCGCCAATGTTAGCAAGATGGCTAAACAGTTTCACACTCTCGACAACTTTTTTCCCTGCTTCAAACCCACCTTTGACTCCGAAAGTGAAGACCGCGCCGGCTCCTTTAGGCATGTACTTTTTTTGGAGTCTGTTGTATGGACTCGTTTCAAGACCCGCGTAGTTGACCCATTCTACAGCAGGGTGCTTTTCCAGATAGCGGGCAACCGCGAGGGCATTCTCGCTATGTTTTTGCATGCGCAGCGGCAGTGTTTCCAGCCCCAGAGAAGTTAGCCATGCATTGGTTGGCTGCTGATTGGGGCCCAGGTCACGAAGCCCGACCGCGTGTGCGTAAAAGGTGAATGCCAGCTTACCGAAGGTTTCATGGAATTTGAGTCCATGGTAGCCTGGCTCCGGCTCGCTGAGTGAGGGATACTTATCACTGGCAGACCAGTTAAATGTACCGCTGTCAATTACTGCGCCGCCGAGTGAATTGCCGTGCCCGGACATGAACTTGGTCGTTGAGTAAACTACCAGGCTTGCCCCGTATTCGAAAGGCCGACATAGATAGGAAGTAGCCATCGTATTGTCTACAATCAGTGGAACTCCAGCGTCGTCGGCGATTTTTGCAATTGCTTCCAGATCAACAATTACGCCTCCCGGATTAGCGAGGCTTTCCACAAAAATTGCCTTGGTCTTTGGAGTAATGGCTTTTTTGAACGCATCCATCGAGTCCGGATCGACAAATCGGCACTTCCATCCGAAGGAGCGGGGAAAGCTATTGGTAAATTGATTAATCGATCCACCGTACAATTTATTTGCCGCAACGAATTCATCGCCGGGTCTCATCAATGTAAAAAAGGTTAGCAACTGAGCAGCATGTCCGCAGGATGTGCAGGTTGCTCCCACTCCACCTTCCAAGGCGGCCAGTTTGTTTTCCAGCACGCTCACAGTCGGATTGGTTAAGCGCGAGTAGATATTGCCCAATTCTTTGAGAGCAAAGAGATTGGCTGCATGTTCCGTGTCTTTGAACACGTATGATGCAGTTTGGTAAATCGGTGCCACCCGAGCGCCTGTTGCTGGGTCGGGCTCATAGCCTGCGTGAATGGATTGAGTCGAAAATCCGTGTGATTCTTTGTTCATTTTGTGTGACATGAATTTTGCTTGAGGCTCTATTATGGCTGATGAACTGTCAAACTTAGAAAGTATAGCGAAACATTACGCTGCCTTATGATCTTTCGACTTGGATTTCGATGATGATTTCGATTCAATCTTTTGAACCTTTTGTTATTCGGAATTACACCCACTTGACAAAACAATATGAATACCCGCGCTCTTCCGAAAACATTCTGGTGGCATAATCTGACACAGTTTGGCGGTGCGATGAATGATAATGTCTTTAAGTACATTATGATTTATGCACTGACTAGTTGGAATGCTGTGGCAATTGAGTCGGGGGAAATGAGTTCTGCGACGATTCTGGCATCTGTTGGCCTGGCATTTGCGCTGCCGTTTCTTTTCATTGTACCCATTGCCGGTAACTTTGCCGATAAGTTTAGTAAGCAAGGAATGATCGTCGGGCTCAAAGTGCTCGAGTTTGCCGTTATGGCATTTGGAGTCATTGCGCTTTTCCGGCAGAGCACTTCAATGTTGTACGCAACCATGGTCCTAATGGCATCGCAAAGCGCTTTCTTCGGGCCGTGTAAACTCGGGATTGTTGCAGAACAGGTGGATGCCGAAAGGCTTTCCAAGGCCAATGGAGCTATCCAGCTTTTTACCTTTCTTGCAATCATCAGTGGTACGCTACTGGCTCCGGAGCTGAGTTTGTATTCCAACAAAAATTTCGGTCTGGCTGCCAGTGTGTGCTTGCTCATTGCCAGCTTGGGCTTTGCGGCGTCACTAAAAATAGAACCAACGCCGGCACATCCTGAGCGAAAACTGAGCCTGAATGGCTTTGCCTCTGTGTTTAAGACTTTTTTGGAAATACGGAAAGATGGTTTCTTAATGCTCGCGATATTTGCGTTGGCCATCTTTTCAATGGCTGCCGCGTTCATCCAACTCAACCTGCTTGACTTTGGCAAACAGCAGTTGGATTTTACTCAGGAGCAATCGACACGTTTGTTTTTATTGACTGCGATCGGCATTGGCGTCGGTTCGACAACAGCAGGCTGGCTAAGCGGTCGTAACATTGAATTTGGTATCGTTCCCATCGGTGCATTCCTGATCACTCTTAGTCTTGTGACGCTGGGAACACTTGCAGAGGGCAATGTTTTACTGGCTGCATTGAGCATGGCTGCACTGGGCTTTGCTTCCGGGCTTTTTATCGTTCCTTTGCACGCTTTTATCCAGTATCGAAGTCCTGGAAATAAACTTGGAGCGATACAGGCAACCAATTCATTTATGAGTTGGATTGGGATACTGACTGCCAGCGGGCTGATCTGGATGAATGGTTCTTTCTTTGAAAATACAGCTCAGGATGGCTTCTTTATCCTGTCGCTTGTCCTTCTGGGACTCGCGCTGTTTAGTCTTTGGATTCTACCGGACTTCTTTGTAAAATTTGTCCTGATGATGGTTACCCGATTTTTTTATCGTTTTCAGGTGCGCGGTCTCGACAACCTTCCGGCTCATAGTTCGGCGCTTCTGGTCGGCAACCATGTCAGCCTTATGGATGCCGTGTTGATTGTAACTAGTCAGCAGCGTCGTATTCGTATGCTGATGTCTCGTAATTACTACGATAATGCAAACTGGCTGACGCAACAGATTGTGCGACTTGCAAAAGTCATACTGATCCAGGACAGTGATAATCCCAAAAAATTGCTCCAGTCACTCAAGTCTGCACGCACTGCGCTGGATGAAGGCTATCTGGTCTTTATTTTTGCTGAAGGAAAATTGACGCGTACAGGAATGATGCGTCCTTTCAAGCCAGGCTTTGAACGCATCGTAAAGGGTACCGATTATCCGATCATCCCAGTCTACATTGGTGGCGCTTGGGGCAGCATTTCCAGCTACCGGAATGGTATGCCTAAACTTCGTCTGAGCAAAGACTTTCGCTATCCGATAAGTGTTCACTATGGGAAGCCACTATCGTCGACAGCCACCACATTTGAGGTACAACAGGCAGTTAGCGAATTGTCTGTCGAGTCATTTGATGTCATCAAAGAACGCCGTAAAAGCCTGGCGCATGAATTTATCGATTCAGCGCGGCGCAACTGGAACAAGCTCGCTATAGCAGATAGTAGTGGTCGCGAGTACAAGCTTGGCGAGTTGCTGATGAATGGTCTGATTTTGTGCGATCGGATACGCGAACGCACCCAAAAAGAGGAACGCACGATTGGCATTTTGTTACCCAATGGTTCCGAATCCGCTATTGCTAACACCGCAACTGCTCTGGATCGACGCGTTAGTGTCAATCTGAACTACACGGCGCCTCCGGCAAACGTAGAATCGGTCCAGAAACAATGTGACATAAGAACTGTTATCACAGCACGCAAGTTCCTTGAGGTACTTCCGAAACTGCCACTAGCTGATAATATTCTGTTCATTGAAGATTTGCTCAAAGATGTAAGTACCCAAGAAAAAGTCCGGGCATTCCTCAAGGCAAAGCTTTATCCGGTACGCTTTCTTATTGGAAACAGCCGTATTCAGCCGGACGACATTGCCACGATACTATTTTCGAGTGAATCCACGGCAGACCCTAAAGGCGTGATGCTTAGCCATCACAATATACTGTCTAACATCGAATCGTTTCGTTCAGTAGTCGGCCCAAAACGCGAGGATGTAATGTTGGCAATCCTGCCGTTTTTCGACTCCTTTGGCTATACCGTGACGTTCTGGTTCCCCTTGGTTTCTGGCATTACTATCGTGTGCCACACTAACCCGCTGGAAGGTGAAATTATCGGCAAACTGGCGCACAGGTATAAAGTTTCTATTCTTCTGACAACTCCAAGCTTTTTACTCACTTATATCCGCAATATTAAACCAGAGCAACTGGTGCACCTACGTTACGTGTTTACTGGAACTGAAGAATTGCCGCCGCGAGTTGCCGAATTATTCGAAGAACGATTTGGTGTAAAGCCACTCGAAGGTTACGGAACAACCGAGCTCTCGTCCGTCTGCGCAATCAGTCTGCCAAATGTTGAAATCGACAATCTCGAGGAAATCGGGCATCGCGAAGGTCGTCTCGGTCGTGTGCTTCCGGGCATGGCAATAAAAATCGTTCACCCCGACACGGCTGAAGATCTTCCGCCTGGTGAAGAAGGACTTATCTACATCAAAGGTCCGAATGTTATGTGCGGTTACCTGAACAAACCGGAACTGACTGAATCTGTAATTCACGACGGGTGGTACAATACAGGTAATATGGGGTCAATGGATTCCGATGGATTCTTTACTCTAAAAAACGAGTCAACTTAGGCTTTGCTATAGAAACCACGAATACACACTAATCCGCACGAATTTTACTCAACGGCACAATGGCGAGTCATCATTTTAAAAGGTACTCTACAAGTATAAGAATCAACTTTAACCACTGATCGCACGGATGTTCACGGATAGACAGTTTACTAAAGACTCTTTTACAGAGCCTGAGCATTGTAAATCCTGTAATCCGTGATTCGAAAAATGCTTATCAAAGGCAGAGTCTTAGCGTTCGCTTATTCGTGGGTTCAAATGGCTGAAGCCAAGTTTACAGTCACAAGGTAACTAAACTATGTTTTTGGCTTTAGTTGGCGTCAACAGGTAACAATCCGGCATCATATACCATCTCAAGGATTTTTCCATTATCGTTCTTGTCAGCAAACCGAATTCGAGGTCTGTGGTGCCATCCTTTATAATCACCTGTTATTGCCCAGCTTGCATTGGATGAGACCCATTCATCGTTGATCAATTCATCCCAGCGCCACGTGAAATCGGGGTATCCTTTTAAAATCACAAATTCACTGAAAGGATTTAGACGATCTGCTCGCTTAAAATAACAGTCTTCAAATAGTACCGAGTATTTATGATCGGCAACAACCCACCAATTAGTATCATCATCGATAATTCTTAACAACTGCCCTTTCTCTGTTTCTTTAAACGCACATTCGACAAAGCGATTGCGGGCGCTGATGCTATTGTTGGTGCCTGTGGCCCAGTTAACTCGGATCACACGGTTGGTGGAGCCGTGTGAACGATGCGTAAAGTAGTTTTGCAAAAAGACATTATCATTGGAGGAGTTGCCACTGGCAGGATCCCAATAAATATGAACGCAATCATGTATGGCGGAACTAAACTCATTGCGCTGAATAAGATTATTTGAAGCGCCCAGAAGGTACAGACTGATGTTTGTCGTGCCTGAAAAAACGTTGTTGGAGACAAGGACGTTTTCGACGTTAAGTAGGGTCAACGGGGCATTCCTGATCTCACAATTTACCAACTTTACACCATCGGCCGTGATATAAGTCTCACCTAGTATAGTTACCGGTTTGCCATTTTCATCCAGAGTGCCCTCAACACTCAGGCCGGGAATATTTATTTCCAGCGAGCTGGGTTCATGCTTCCCTTTGCTCAGATGGACGGTGCTGCCGGCGCCTTTTAGGTCTTTCTGTTCCGCGTAGAGAGCCAGCACTTTCTCAATACTTTTGAAAGGGCTTGATTGGCTGCCTTCGCCTTTTATATCATCCCCACTTAAACTATCCACGTACCAGTTTTTTACATCAGCGGTTGCTCTTTCTGTACCTTCAACAATGACTACATGAAATGATGCTTTGGAGGATTGTGGATCTGCACTGTCACTATCAGTTGCGGTAATTGTTACTAAAGCCATACCTGTTTTGTCTTTAGTGTAGTTCAGAGTCAACAAACCGTCATTGATTTCGCTGCTTATCAGTGATGCATTATCAATGTCCACGATAAATTTCAGATTTTCGTCAGGTGTTGTGTCATCTTCGAAGACTTCAAAAAGGTTTATTTTACTAGGCTCGGCATTTTTATAAACAGCGATGTCGGCGATAGCGTTGACAACATCGGGCGAACCATTGAGCGGCTGGGCTGGAGGCTCATCGACAAACGATTCGTCTTCAGCAGAGACTTTAAAATCAGCGGGTTTTTTTGTTTCCAGGATCAATCCATCACCATCCCAGTCTGCGAATTGGATAAACGGGGTAAATTCATTCTTCTTGTTGCCCGTAAGTGCGTCATCGTTATTAGTAGAAACCCATGTATCGTTAGCTAGCTCATCCCAGTACCATTTTAAATTTGGGTGTTCTCCGACAATCATAAAACTGATAAAAGGGGTATTACGATCAGCTTTTTTAAAGTAACAATCTTCAAATTTTAGCGAGTATTCTTCGTTGTTCACGATCTGCCATGTACTATAGTCTGCAATAACATTTTTCAACTGCCCGGGGATTGTCTCTTCAAAGGCACAGCGTATAAAACGATTGCGTGCACTCAGACATTTTTTGCCCCAAAGGTCTTTGAAAAAAGAA
>JBNKZP010000046.1:0-11049 GCA_050301675.1 Puniceicoccaceae bacterium | reverse complement strand
GTATGATCGGCACGTCTATAAAATCCGCCACCTCGTGGAAAATGCCATTCTGCATCTTAAACAATGGCGTGGTGTAGCAACCCGTTACGCAAAAAGGTCATCGTCTTTTCTAGCAATTGTACAGATTCGCTGCCTTGCATTGTGGCTCGGAATTTCGTGACGACACGCCCTAAGGATTCTAGCAAAAATAAGTTGAACAATTAATTGAAAAATACGACTCATTGAAAGGCACATTTTAATGAGAAAAATCTTCGACTGTGTGCTGCTTCAGATGCTCGATCAATTGGTCGTGGCGAGGTTAGCCTGGTTGCACGTGAAGCAGGAATTTCTCGTACAACCGTTTATGCCGGACTCAAAGAGCTTGATAAGCAGCCATCCAGTTCAACGATTCGGCGTCTTGGTACCGGTCGAAAGAGCCTTGGCAGCACCAACCCAAACCTAACACAAGCACTCAATAAGCTTGTTGATCCTGTTACGCACGGGGATCACGAAAGTCCTTTGCGCTGGACAAGTAAAAGTACGGCAAAGTTAGCTAAAGAACTCACTGCAACGGAATTCTCTGTTTCGCAACGTTCTGTTTGGAAATTACTCGATGAACTCGGTTACAGCATGCAATCCAATCGCAAGTCAAATGAGGGTTCTGCTCACCCGGATCAAGATGAACAATTTCAATTTATTCGCTACAGGATAATGAATACCTCGAAGCTTGCTTTGTAACTGTCGTTTGAGAAAATGAAAGGATGTCAGAGGAAGAGAGTAAAAGTTTTTACATCCATAAGAGTCATAGTGTATCAGTCTTGTTGTATCATTTGGTAAGTTCTGCGAAGTACAGAAAGGTTGTTTTTAATAACAGTGTGGATAGAGTCTTGATTGAAGTGTGTTTGGAGATAAGTAAACGTTACGAGATAAACTCTCTAGAAATAGGTACCGATAAGGATCATGCTCATTTCTCGATCCAGTCCATACTCAGTTACAGTCCCACCAAAATTGTTCGAACAGTGAAAAGTATAATTGCTCAAGTAGTGTTTATCCGAGTTCCAGATGTAAAAAAGAGACTGTGGGGAAGCGAATTCTGGAGAAAGTGATATTTCATAAATACAGTTGGTCAGCATGGAAGTGAAAAAACGATTGCAGAGTATGTTAAGAATCAGGGGAAGGAAGATGAGTACAAGAAGCTGTATAAACATCAACTTGAATTAAATTTCTACCCCCCAAATGCCTCGGGCTTGCCCCGAGGATCACTACTTTAAACCTGCAAAACACACCCTAATACTCAAATGAAAGACAAATTCATTATTGCACCTGCCTTTTTAGCAGTCACCAGCTTTTTAATGGGAGAAATCGTTGTAACCGATATGCTTTCTTACGAAGGCTTTGTCGACACGTCTTACACATATCTGGATGAAGATGGCGAAACGGACAACAATTTCAGTGTTGAAGAGGTAGAAATCTCATGGTTGTTCGACTTTAGTCCGATCACTGCCCGGATCGATGTTGAATACGAAAGAAACGGAAATCACCTGGAAGTTGAACAGGCTTATATTGTTTATGATTTTGGCGATAAATATGAAAACTCTTCGCTAACAGTTGGACGTTATGAATCCATGCTGGGATTCGAGGCATATGAACCAACAGGTCTATATCAATATTCCAATGCTTATGGCTACAGTCTTAGCGGGTTTGTCGCTGCTAAAGCAAATGATAATATTTATGCTGAGTCAAAACTCTCAGTTTACTTAAATTCTATCTTCTTCCCGATTGGCGAACGCTATTCGCAAGGCATTCGATACAACTATGAAAGCGAAAGATCATTTTTTGGATTTTCGATTCAAGATGGTACTGTTAACTACGAAAATCGTCTCAGAGGAAATGGTATTGGTAGTGTAAACAGCACAGCAGTCGATGACGGTGGATACGGATTTGAGATGGCATATGCGTACAAGTATAGCAGTAATTTCAGTTTTTTCCTGGGTGGTTCCTATGAAACAGGTGATGGTGTTAATTACTCTGTTCCAAGTTTTGATTTTACTACAGGCAACACCGAAACCTATATCTTTAATACTTATGCGACCTATGAATTGGGCGCCTGGCTCTTCGCTGTAGAATTTAACTTTAGCGAAACATTTATAGACAATATTGACAGTTTAGGAGGTGTGGACTCGGAAATCGATTCGCTCACCAGTCTAATTATGGCAAATTATGCATACAACGAAAGAGCCTCTATTACCGGACGTATCAGCTGGATGGACACAGCTTTCGATGCTGCAAACGCTTATGAAATCGATGGAAATGCGCTAAAGTACACGATCGCTCACAATTACACATTTTTAGATAACTTTGTTTTCATAGTAGAGTTCAGCTATTTGAATGGTGACTTCGATGCAGACGGAGATTTCGTTAACTCCGATGGTAATCTGGAAGAATTATTTTTTGCCGGTGAGATGATCTTTACCTTTTAAAAAACGCATTTGAGCCCACGGATGACTACATGCCTGCGAATTCGTTTGCTTTGGTGGGCTACAAAGCGAAGCATAAGACGCTCATTTTTTAGTATCAAACAGCAATGAGGATAATTTTTCTAGGCACTGGAACATCACAAGGAGTTCCCATGATTGCACATCCGGAAGGAGGGTGTGATCTGAACAATCCGAAAAACTGGCGGACCCGTACATCGATCCATGTCGAGATGGGAGGGCATCACATTCAGGTGGATGCTGCGCCAGAGTTTCGGATGCAGTGTATCCACAATCAAATTACACAAATTGATACCTTCATTCTGACCCATCCTCATGCAGACCATATTTTGGGAATGGATGATTTGCGCCGATTCTGCGATCTAAATGGCGGTAACGCATTGCCGGTCTACGGCAGTGACGATGGACTGCAGCGTGTCCGTGAGATTTTCCCTTACGCGATTGTTGATCGTCCAAAGGTCCAGGGCTATCCGGCCTTTGATTTGAGGCTGATGCCCAATACTTTAAAACTTCCCGGAGGCACGGTGCAATCGGTTTATTTACCACATGGACCCATTCAGGTACTGGGCCTGGCCTTTACTGAGGCAGAAACGGGCAAAAAATTTGTTTACTATACCGATTGCAAAGAAGTTACACCTGAAGGCTACGCACTGGCCAAAGGCGCGGATGTAGTCGTTTTGGATAGCTTACGGCCCAATCCTCATCCTTCCCACATGACTGTAGATGAAGCAATTGCAGCAGCGATTAAAATCGGAGCGCCACAGTCTTTTCTAACGCATATGACTTTCAGGGTCGATCAGGAAGCGACCGAAGCCGGGTTACCGGAAAATATCCGCCTGGCTTATGATGGACTGCAAGTTGAATTGTAAGCAAACTAGCTGATTAAGCACTCAACTCTTCGTATTTGCCTAGATTGCGATACTTTGCGTAACGGTCGTTCAGTAATTTCGCCGAGCTTTTCTTAAGCAGTGTTTTGAGTGTAGTCAGGATGGCGGATTTCATTGTTGCCGCCGCTGCGTCGTAATCCCGGTGAGCGCCGCCGGTTGGCTCGCGAAGTATGCGATCGACAATGCCAAATTCCTTCAAATGAGACGGGCTGAACTTCAATGCCTCTGCTGCCTGCGGCGCTGCAGCGCGATCTTTCCATAGGATAGCGGCACATCCTTCAGGCGAAATCACAGAGTAGTAGCCATTTTCAAAAATCATCACTGCATCAGCAACTGCGATACCCAGTGCACCACCGGAACCACCTTCACCAATTATGATCGAAATAATTGGCACTTCCAGTGTCGACATATCACGAATATTGACTGCAATTGCTTCAGCCACATGGCGCTCTTCAGCGCCAATGCCGGGATAGGCGCCGGGGGTGTCCACCAGTGTAATGATAGGCATGTTGAAATTCCCAGCCATACGCATCAGTCGCATCGCCTTGCGATAGCCTTCCGGGTGTGGACAACCAAAGTTGCGCAATAGATTTTCTTTGGTGTTTCGACCCTTTTGCTGACCAATTACCATGACGGGTTGATCCTCAATAAATGCCGGTCCACCAATAATAGCAGCATCCTCACCATAGCGGCGATCGCCATGAAGCTCTTCAAAGTCAGTAAACACTCGTTCTATGTAGTCGAGCGCGTAGGGACGCTTAGGGTGACGCGAGAGCTGAACACGTTGCCAGGCATCGAGATCCGAATAAATCTCAGCTTTGGTTTGATCAATCTTCTTTTCGATGGCTTTTATCTCATTGCTTACATCGACTTTAGACTCCTTGGAGACGTGTTTGAGTGTTATCAGTTGTTTCTCCAGCTCGCGCAAAGGCTTCTCGAATTCAAGCGTATAAGTGATGTTTTCCATGATTAAATCAAAAATTAAGTTGAGCAATTTTGTAACTGTCAATTCCACTAAAACATATCTTTTTCAGGTGGTGACTTGAGTTCATTCTTCCAGCCAAGCATTCGAGCTTGGCTGCCATAGTGTTCTGCCTTGTCTTTGTCACCGCGTTCGACCCAGATGCGTGACAAGCTGGTATTGATATGAATATCGTCCGGATTGAGCGCGTGGGCTTTTTCTGCTGCCGCAAGTGAATCATCATAACATCCCTTGGAAAAGTAGATTTCGGTAAGCGCGTGCCAGGTCTCAAACGAGTCCGGATGGTCTCTACTCAAAACGGTAAGCTTTGCGATCGCCGCATCAGTATCGCCCATAGTAAAGTCAAAGGTAGCCTCATCAATTTGATCCTGAAGAGAAGTTTTGTCGTTTATCATGTCTTTAGTGTTGCTCTGTCAAAATAGCGAATTTATTTATTTAGAAAAATTATTGATCTCATGGTTGATTCGCAAATTGAAAAACTACTTATCGTGCAGCATCGCGATATTGAGCTTCTGAAAATTAACCAGGACCTCGACCGACTACCTGTCGAGCGAAAAGCTGCTGAAGCTGCGATTGCGAAAGAAGAAGCCATGATAGAGGCGGCTCGCCAATCGCTACTGGCCAAGGAATTAGCCCGCAAAGAGGTGGACGCGGAAGTAAAGGCAAAGGAAGGAGCCTTGCTTCGTTTTCGTACCCAGCAGTCTGAAGTTAAAAAGAACGACGAATATAGGGCATTAACACATCAAATCGAGCAGGTGGAAGCAGAAATCTCATCACTGGAAGAGCGTGAAATTGAATTATTGTTAGAGATCGACACCACGCGAGAAAAATTTGAAGCAGAAGAATCAGTCATCAAAGGGCGAATCGAAGCGCACCGCAGAGGCATTGATTTATTAATTGAGCGTGAAAAAAACCTGGCTGATTCACTCGGAGAAGCGGAAGCAAAAGTCACCGAATCAAGAAAGGACGTGGATGCACTTTATTTGGAAACTTATGACCAGGTCAAAAAATCGGTAAAACGACCTCCTTATGTCGTGCAGATCGTATCACATAAGTGTGGTGGCTGCCATCTCAAGGTCTCCAATGATGTAGCGCGTGCAGTTCTCCAGCCCGGAGAGCTGCATTTCTGCGACCAGTGCGCGCGCATAGTGTATAGCTAGTCTAAGATGAATTGGCTTTGATGATTTTCAAAAATTCAGGGAGCACTGTTTTCAACTTGGCGGAACCAATTCCCTTGATGGCAAGCGCCGATTCTTCGTCCTGTGGTTTTTGATTGGCGAGTTCAACCAGCACTGAGTTTGGAAAGACTGTAAAAGCAGGTTTGCCGGATTCAGCTGCCATCTTGGATCGCAGTCCGACCAATAAGCCGTAGAGGTGTTGATCCAGTATGGATGAGTCTGTTGCACCGGAGTGGGTGCGTTTGCTTGAGTTTGATTTTTCCTGACGAATCGCTCCGGCTGTGCGTTCAGGAAATTCCAGATCAACCTTTTCGGCACCACGCATCACACGGGCGCCTGTTTCAGTAAGCTTGAGCAACGGGTATTCGGATTCGACCATAACCTGTATTAGCCCGGCGCGTTCAAGACTTTTGAAAAGGGCATCGACGTAGGCCCGTCCTTCGGCTTTTAATATGCCGTAAGTAGAGAGTTGATCCAGGCCGCTATTGATGATCCCGGCGCTTTCACTGCCAAGCAGGCACTGGATAATTTTGCGCTTGCCAAAACGTGGAGCCCATTCATCGGGGCCGATTCGGCGACTCATGCGTGCGACGCCACTGAGCGCTTTTTGAACAATGGTGAACTCATCCTTGCTGAGTGCTCGTGCTGTCTGGTTTATCACCTGTTTGCAATTGTCACAGCGACCACAGTTTGCGCTATTTTTCTCACCAAAGTAGTCCAGTATCCATCTCTGGCGACATCGTTCTGCATAGGAAAACTGAATAACAGCTTTGAGTCGTTCGTTATCGCGAGCAGCTTTGCGATTGAGCGCATCTTCATCAATCGGCAAGCTGTGACCGCTTTGGCCGAGTTGTTTAATGCGCGTGCCGCGCATTCGTTGCCCGGGAATATCAAATCGCTCGATCCAGCCCTGCCGTGCCAATATCGAGAGCGAGGTGCTGACAGCCATTGGATTTACTTTGCGATCGATTAGTTCACAAAGATCATCAATAGAGCGGCGCACTTCGTGATTTTGATCACTCTCAGCGCATAATAAATCAAACACTTCTGCAATCAGTGCCTTGCCGGGGTTGGCGCCTTCGATAAAAAAGTCCTGCACGCGTTTATCGACATAAGAAAAAAGCATTTCGCAGACGGCTGGTTGTCCATCGCGTCCGGCGCGGCCACCCTCCTGATAGTAGGCTTCGACGCTGCCGGGCATTTCGTAATGACAGACAAAGCGAATGTCCGGGCGGTCAATTCCCATGCCAAACGCATTCGTTGCAACAACGACGTTGGCTTTGCCGCTGATAAAGAACTCCTGTGCAGCCGTGCGATCACTATCTGTGAGGCCACCATGGTAACGAATAACCGGATGAGTCAAGTGCTCAATCTTATCTGCTACTGAATCGACGGATTTCCGTGTCGCACAGTAAATGATCCCGGTTCCGTGCTGTTGGATCAATGCCTGCAGAGCTTCCATCTTGTCTGCTTCGGATCGTGTTTGCCGAACCCGAAAGCTCAAATTTTTCCGAGCGAATCCAGCTACGAACTCAGCGGGATTCTGCATCTCAAGGTGTTGCTTGATGTCCTGCTGAACATCCGGAGTCGCAGTTGCTGTCAGCGCAATGCAGGGTGGAGTTCCCAGTGCTTTACGCGCATCGCCAAGGCGCATGTAGTCTGGGCGGAAATCGTGTCCCCACTGGGAAAGGCAGTGTGCTTCATCAATTGCAAACAGACTGATCTCATCTTTCGGCAGTGCGTTTAGAAAAGATCTGGAACGAAATCGTTCCGGTGCGACGTAGACCAGCTTCAGGGTTTTGTTGCGCATTGCGTCCAGGGTAGCCCTCTGTTGTTCCAATGTCTGTGAACTGTTCAGCAGGCCTGCAGGCAAGCCACGTGCTTGCAGTGCGTCGACCTGATCCTTCATGAGTGCAATTAGAGGAGAGACTACCAGAGTGACTCCGGGCAGTAATAGTGCAGGCAATTGAAAGCAAAGGCTTTTGCCTCCACCGGTTGGCATGACAACAAGTGTATCCTTTTGCTCAAGCACTGCTTGTATGACCGCATTCTGAGGCGTGCGAAATGCGGTCATGCCGAAATATTTTTGCAATGCGTCTTCAGGTGTCATTGCTTTATAGACTGTACAAATGCCCACTCAGTCGACAAGCCAAAGCTTTAGCATTATTATTCCTTATTTGGATTGTCAGATGGCTTGGAATTTTCCGAATGCGGATCAATACGTGTTGTTTGGCCAAATCGGGTGCGGGCGTTGCGGTAAAAGGCTGAACCGGTGGTCTTCTTGAGCAGTTCAAGTGGAAATGCCGGAATACGGCGCATACCCGCTGAAATGCCATAAGCGTTGCCGAGTGTTGTGCGCATGGACTGGTAGACCTGATCGCGCACTTCTTTTTCACTAATAGTTCCGGCTTCTTCAACCAGGGACAGTCGGTGGATTGCATAAAGTCCAAACATCGCAGCGGCAAAAAATACAAAGTCCAGGCCCCTGAAACTGAGTGCAGGTATACTTAAAACTTTACCGACTTCTGAAACATTAGGATTGTAGAGAAACTCGACACTTATTTCACGTACTGCAAAAAAGCTGCCGATTATCCCACCGAGAATAGGCGCAATGGCCGCGGTAATACCGCTGCAAAATGCGTTGGTAGCCAGATAGGAAGTCGCATTACCTTCAGGAGCCAGCTTTATTGCAATATTGGCCGCACACAAATTAAAGCCAGCGCTGGAGATACCACCCAATATGTGTATGACTATCAGCAAGGGAAGCGACAGAAAATACTTTTCAGGCATTGTGGTAAACGGATACAGAAGAATCACTAAAATAAACATGGGGACTGATACTCGCAGCACACTTTTATTACTGAAACGATCGGCTATCGATCCCCATATTCTAAAAAAGAAGATGTTCGTTATCTGGCTGAGTACACCGAGCATTACAACTGTAGCCATCGACAAACCAATGCGTTTGAGCATATAAACCGCCATAAATGCGGCTGACATTATGACGGTGAAACTCCAGCTGGCGGAGAAAGCCAATAAGCGGCGAAAGTTTTTATCCTTTAACGGTTCAATGAGCAATGCTAACCACTTGTCATTTGCAGTTCGGTTCATTTGCGGTTCGGGGACGTTCATTAACGCTCTCGCTCCGATAATTCCGATAATTGCAGCTACCAAAAATATGATCCCGTAAGATCGCTCCGGATTGCCAATTGCAGCGGTCAGGGCATCAATACCAAAAGCTGCGATTATACTAAGAACGACTCCTAGTTTTGTGGCACGCGATAGGCGTTGCGAAAAATAAGCTCCCATAGTCTCTCCGGGAACAATGTCCTTGATCCACGAATTCCAGGAACATCCGGCAATGGCGCCCAAAATAAAGAACACCAGCATCAGACCAAGAAAGAGATAAGACCGGCCGGCTATATTGATAAACGGAACCAGCGCTGCCAGAACAAGTGTAATTCGCGACAGAGTGGCAAAAACAACAGTAACCAGTTTTCGCAGGCCAATTTTTTCCACGATCCAGATTGCCGGCACCTGTACCATCTGGCTCATTGGCGCCAGACTGCCTAGCAGACCAATGACAAAATTACCGGAACCAAGTGCAACTGCCATCCCCGGAAGAAAAGCTCCGGTCACCAGCATCATCATTGCGTGCGAGCACAATCCATCCAGGGTCATAAAATTGAGACCTTTTTTGCGGTCTGCGTCACTCAGACTTTGAGTTGTATGGTACCAATTCATAAAGTAGGAACAATAATCAAAGTGCCAATCATAGATGTTGCAAGTAGCTGAATCATAAATTCGGCCTGCGAATCTGCGTTAAAAAACGCAAATACATTTTATAACTGCTAAAAATTGAAATTATAAAATTAGAATCTAATTTTATTGCTCTTTTAAGGTGAATTTGACATCTTATCAACTTGCGGCTGATATAATTGCCTTATGCTTGTATTTATCATCTTACTTCTTGGTGCTACCAGTGGTCTTGTCGGTGCTTTTGCGATGACAGAATTTATGCTTAAAGTCAGTTCTGCTCATAGCAAACGGGTAGATATGTTGAAAGCGCTCGGAAGCTTTTTTACTCGGAAATCGGAAGGCGCACAAGAATTAGGCAAAAAAATCCATGCCCTGTCTGGCCTTTTCTTCGGTATACTTTATTTCGTCACTATGTATTTAATTGGCGGGCTAACGTTTCCCTATGCAATCTTTTTGGGAATTGGGTTCGGTTTTTTTCATGGACTGATCATGAGTTACGTTCTGATGTTCTATGCCAGTGAGAAGCATCCAATCAAAGAATACCGTGATGCCACCTTGGAAGAAGGCTTACTGCATCTGGTCGGACACATTATTTTCGGAGCAGTCGTTGGCCTGATGGCTGCTTTCTTCTCGCTGACTCTTTAGAACTATTCGATCGAAAGGATAATCCCCGATTTTCCATTGGGTAAAAAAAAGCTGTCGCCTGTTTTTAGTCCGCGCAAGCGTGCGGCCAGGGGTGATTGTGCAGTGATGACAATAACTTCTTTCTCATCCATTGAAATCACTCGTCCACCAGCGACATTTGAAAAGAAGAAAGTTTCACCGTAGCCACCCAGATCACAGGTGAAAAGTGCGCCCAATGAAACATCTGCTTTTTGACTTAGCAGGATTTTACGATTGGACTGCAATGCTTCAACTGCTTCGGATAATTGCTTTGCCTGACTGGCTTGACCCGCGGCAAGATACGAAGCTTCAAGACCCTGTGTATCCCACTTCGACTCTGCGCGCGATTCTTCGTCGGTCGCATAGTCGGCGGCATCCTGTGATGCCTTCATCGCATGGAGCGCCTCCTTGCGCAAAGCTTCAATGAGTTGATCCAAAAACTTTGTTTTGTCCATTGGTTCAGATGCCGATCACATCACATCTAAGTCGACCAGTATTTCTCGCGGGCTGGAACCATTTTCCGGGCCGACAATACCACGTTCTTCCAATTCTTCCATGAGACGTGCTGCACGATTGTAGCCGATTCTTAAACGCCGCTGCAACATTGAGGTGGATGCCCGCTTGGTGCTGCGTAACACATCGATTGCGTTTGGTAGTAGTTCGTCGCTATCTTCACCGCCTACGCTATTATCCGAACTGTCATCATCACCGGCATCGATCTGGCGTTGCACTTCGGCAGCAAACACTGGCGGCTCATTGTTTTCCTGCAGAAATTCAACAATGCCGTTGATCTCATCGTCAGAGACAAACGCGCCCTGTGCTCGCGTCAGGTTCGAGGTACCGGGAGGGATGAAAAGCATATCGCCCTTGCCAATCAAGGCTTCTGCACCACCACCATCCAGGATCGTACGGCTGTCAATCTTGGAAGCTACTTTGAAGGATATGCGGCTGGGTAGATTTGCCTTGATCACGCCGGTGATAACATTCACGGAGGGTCGCTGTGTAGCAAGGATCAGGTGAATGCCTGCTGCTCGCGCAAGCTGGGCAATGCGGGCAATACAGGTTTCGATATCTGCAGGCGCCACCATCATCAGATCGGCGAGTTC
>JBNKZP010000045.1:0-11150 GCA_050301675.1 Puniceicoccaceae bacterium | reverse complement strand
CCCGGAAGGCGTGCCTGATCCAACTTTGATTCAGTCAGAACCGCGTCCGGACTGGCCTTTTCTCTGGATATTTTCCGTAGCTGCCTTAATGCCCGCCTATATGGAGTCGGTCGTGCTGCTCCTTGGTCCGCTTGTCGCCGTCGGCATAATGCTTGCTTTGCCTTTCTTTGACAATACCGGAGAAAAAAAATGGACCTTGCGCCCAATTAGCGTGTTGACCGTCATCATGACTGCAGTCTGCCTCGGGGCACTGACCTGGTACGGCGTCATCAGTCCATGGTCGCCCAAAATGGAGGCCTGGAGCAGTGAGCCAACACCCTCACATCTGCTAGAGGATTGCTCGCCGCTGGAATTGCAAGGTGCAGTTATTTTCCAGTCCAAACAATGCCGGAATTGTCATGCCCTGGATGACATTGGTGGGAAACGCGGGCCAGACCTGACGCAAGTGGCAGATCGGCTGACTCATAATCAACTCATCCGTCAGGTCGTGCAGGGTGGAGGCAATATGCCTGCTTATGGGCAAAACCTCTCCTCGACGGAAGTCGAGGCCCTGGTTGCTTTTCTGGATACACTACATGTCCCATCTGGCTTACCCGCGCAACAAGCCACAGATGGTTTGGTAAAAAATGAAAGAACTCCCGCAAGCACCCAATGAATGGCGCTCAGGCAACCGTACTATCCTCCTGGAAGTTGTACCCTTTCCTGCTGAGCAGCTTATTTCTGGTCGGTTTCATCTACACGAGAGGCTGGCGCATTGTATCACGACAGCTCCCAACACGTTTTCCGGCCTGGCGACTCACTAGCTTTTTCACAGGCTTGTTAACGCTTTATGTTGCTGCCGCCTCGCCGCTGGATGCCTTTGCAGGCTTTTTACTGCAAGTACATATGATCCAGCACTTGCTGTTTACGGTAGTTGCACCACCTTTGATTTTGCTCGGCGCGCCCTTTGTACCTATACTCCGTGGTATGCCTCGCATCTGGGCACGCGAGATTGTCGCTCCTTTACTAAACGGTCCACTGGGTCGCAACTGCAGCAGTTTTTTCGGTCGGCCCATTGTTGCCTGGATCTTTTTTGTCAGCAGTATGCTTATTTGGCATATACCCGGCATTTATGACCGGGCGCTTTATTACGATAGCTGGCACGCCTTCGAGCACTTCTGTTTTTTTTCCAGTGGATTGCTCTTTTGGTATCACATCATTTTGCCATGGCCGGCTAGAAACAAGCAATCACGCTGGTGGATTCTTCTCTATATTTTGAGCGCCGATCTGGCGAATACCTTTCTGGCGGCTTTTCTTACCTTTTATGATCACCCGCTTTATGCCACTTATGAGGTGGTTCCGCGTCTCTGGGGAATCACTGCCATTGATGATCAAGTCGTTGCCGGAGTCATTATGTGGGTTCCCGGCTCGATAGCCTTTCTGGTTCCGGCTTTCTTCATTACCTGCAAGCTGCTCTCACCCAAATACGGTATTCGTCCCTCTCAGCAGACGCCAACAGCGTATCTGCCAAAGACACGCGCAAGCGCTACCCGACCTAAGAATAGATCAATACTAACCACTCTGGCCAAATCACCTATCAGGCGTGTGGTACAGACTTTCATTTTTTTGCTGGTTTTGGTTGTAATAATCGATGCCTTTTTTGGGCCCCGACCCTCCGCACTCAATCTTGCCGGAATCTTGCCATGGACTTACTGGCGCGGGTTCAGCGTACTGGCTTTGCTGACTTTGGGAAACCTCTTTTGCGCAGTGTGCCCCTTTACCTTCTTTCGGAATCTGGTGCAGCGTCTTCTACCTTTTGGGAAACAGCGTCAGTGGCCGCACAAGCTGTCTAATAAATGGCCGGCGATCGTTCTGCTGATTGCTTTCCTGTGGGCTTATGAGGTATTGGATCTCTGGGATCGGCCTGTAGCTACAGCTTTCCTGCTCATCCTCTATTTCAGCAGTATCGCGGTGGTCGATTCACTCTTTCGCAAGGGCAGCTTTTGTAAATATCTCTGTCCTGTCGGAAACTACCAGTTTGTATTTTCCACTTTATCTTCCACCGAAGTCAAAATCGATCAGGCCGATGTTTGCGCACGTTGTCGAACACAGGACTGTCTGCGTGGCAATTCAAACTCCAATGGATGTGAAACTGCGCTCTTTCTGCCTAGCAAGAAAGGCAACCTCGACTGTACCTTCTGCCTCGACTGCGTGCGCGCCTGTCCACATGACAATATCCATGTGTCTGTCGTTCTGCCAGGTCGAGATTTGGCGAGTGATACCTTTCACTCCACCCTGGGCCATTATGGTGAACGCACGGATCTGGCGGTACTCTTGATGATTTTCTGCGCCGGTGCATTCATAAATGCCGCCGGGATGATTGCGCCTGTAACGGGAGTCTTCCAACGTTTAACGAATACAGGCATTCCGGAGTCGCTCACAGTCACGCTCTTTATTCTCATCGGCACGATCGCTTTGCCACTGGTTTTCGGACACATGGTCGCAAAACTATCCAAGGTCTGGAGTCAAACGAAGACAACGACGCAAGCCCTTATGAAACGGTTTGTCTACGGTTTTGTCCCGTTGGGGGCCAGCATTTGGGCAGCACATTTTTTATTTCACTTCACCATGGGCGCGTTTACCGTAGCGCCGGTCTTCAAGCGATTTTTTGTACAAATGGGTATCGGTGAGATGTCTCAGGATATGGTCATTGCCGGTGGCTTCACCGGAGGTTGGATCATGAGCCTGGAAATTTTGCTTCTGGACCTTGGCTACCTGCTCTCACTCTATGTTCTCTGGCAAATCAGTAAACATGTGTTCTCTCAGTGGGCCGTTAGAGGATTTCTGCCTTGGGCTATTCTCGCGACAAGCTTATTCTGCATCGCCCTCTGGATTCTATTTCAACCGATGGAAATGCGTGGCATGCCAGATTGATCAGGAAACAAGTACAAAATATGCATCGGTTAAAAACAGTCCTCTTTTTCAGCTTGCTGATAATTGCACCTTCCCTTGCCAGGGCTGATAATGTCGTGCCTGTGGCCAGCCAACCGATTGGCGACTATACCTTCATTCTGTTTGCACACCCGATGCCACTGCGAGTTGGACCCACACGTCTGGAGGCCTGCCTCATTCAGACAAAGACTGGCAAGCCCATTACCGACACACGATTTCAGGCTGTTCTCAACCCTGTTGTTCTGACCGCGGAAACACATGTTTCACCGCCGGTATGGTGTGGGACGATGAGCAATGCGATGTCCTCAGATACACAGCAACTGAATTTTCAATCTACAGGCTCGAGTAATCAACTGCTACAATCCGTCAACTGCACTTTCAATAATGCGGGAGAATGGCAGTTGGATATACAAATCGATAGTGATCAGGTTCAGCACAACACCGTTCAAATAATGCTGAATGTGGCTAAGCCACTAACACCCATACAAAGCAACTGGCCCTTGTTACTTTTACCCTTGATCGGAATCATTGTTTATGTTTTCAGTCACAAACAGTTAAATGTTTGAAAAGAATATTTGCGGTCTTTTGTATTCAAGTATTTACTAATCACTTGAATTAGTAAGAAAGTTTTTGTGGGAATGACGTCGTGCGCAAGTATCTGTGAAAGAATTCATCCTTCATCGTTTCCGCTTTGATGAAAACAACGACTGAATCCTTTCCTGTTACCAGAGTCCCCGAACCGGCAACTCTGGTGCATCGCTTACTGGCCCGTGCTTCGTCTCGCAAGCTACTTTGCTACCTGGCATTCGGACTCGTAGTGATAGTAGGAATTTTGGTGGCCGGACAGGAGATAGAGCACTATATCAAGGGTATTGAGGCATGGATTCAGAAACAGGGGCCTTGGGGAATAGTCACGTTCGCCGGAATCTTTATTGTGGCAGCTTCGTGCCTGTTTCCCGATACAGTTTTGTGTGTTATTGCCGGGGCGCTTTTTGGACTGGGATGGGGTGCAGCCGTTGTAGTGGTGGGTAACACTCTGGCGGCGATCACGCAGTATTGGCTCTCTCGCAAGCTGTTGAAAAACAATATTGAAAAAATTCTCGCCAAACGACCGTCGCTGTCTGCCATCCAGCACGCGATCCACACGAACGAATTTCGCCTGCAAATTCTCGTTCGTCTCACTCCTTTGAATCACGCTACCGTCAGCTATCTTCTCGGTGCCACCGATGTGCGGTTTCCCGGATTCCTGGTTGCTTCTCTGGCGGCTATTCCCGACCTTTTCATCAAAGTCTATTTTGGACATGCGGGAAAACACGTGGCACGCCTTTCAGGTCAAAGCAGGACCGAGAATCACCTTCACGATGTGATTTTTTTCGCGGGTCTGGTAGTTTGTGGGATCGTGATATTTATAGTATCAAGAATGGCGCGTAAGGCTCTCGATGCGGTTGTCAGCAAAAGCTCTGCTGCGGACAGTTCTTCTCAATTCTAATTGAAATGAATGTTAATTTGCTCGGTATGGTTATCCTGATTGCGCACTGGCTCATTATAGTCGGTTTTGCGATTCGTGTGATTATGAAACGTACTTCTATTGGTGTCTCAATGGCATGGCTTGCGGTGATCGCCAGCACGCCACTTTTAGGCGCCGGATGTTACTTACTGTTTGGCGAAAAACGACTCGGTCGCCGCAGGACAGTTCGCGTCGCGGCATATCGCGAAAAGTTTGAAGCTTGGCAAAAGGCTTTTCGCTCCAATTACGGCGCTGAGCAGATGAAGCTTTCCGAGAATGCCAGACCGATCCAAAGGCAGGTAGAGCAATTGCTTGGATTTCCAGGGCTTGCTGGTAATAAGATCAAGCTGTTGGATAATTTTCAGGCTGTATTTGACGCTCTTGTCGCGGATATCGATGCCGCGCAGTACAAATGTCATCTTTGCTTCTATATCTGGCATGAGCACGGACGAACCACTGATGTCATTGAGGCGCTCATTCGAGCAGTCGAAAGGGGGGTCGACTGCCGCGCCTTGGTGGATGCTATCGGAAGCAAGGCTTTTCTTAGGAGCGCCTCTGCCCACCGCCTGCGTGAGGCAGGAGTCCATCTTACTGCGGCTCTCCCCACCGGTATTTTACGTACCTTCTTCGTCAGACGGGACCTGCGAAATCACCGCAAGATCGTGATCATTGACGATAAAGTAGCCTACATCGGAAGCCAGAATCTAGTCGACCCGCGTTACTTTAAGCAGAACTTGGGAGTTGGGGAATGGGTGGATGCAGTCATGCGAGTCACTGGTCCAACAGCGATGGCGCTCGATGCAGTGTTCTGTTTTGACTGGTCGGTCGAAACTGAGAATGCTTGCGAGATTCCTGACGTGCCTGCGAGTCGTCCCAAGTTGGATATTGAGACTATAGTGCAGGTTGTTCCGTCTGGCCCGGGCCTTTGCCCGCAGGCCATCTACCAGTTATTATTGACAGGAATCTATGCTGCGAGAGAACAGCTTACTATCACTACCCCTTATTTCGTACCGGACGACGCAATTCTGACAGCTTTGCTTTCAGCGGCTCAACGCGGTGTTGAAGTCACTTTGATCGTACCTGCCCACAATGACTCGCGGCTCGTCCGTTACGCAAGTGTAGCCCACTTCGATGATCTTATGTCAGCTGGGGTACAAATTGCGCTCTTCAATGCGGGGCTTCTTCATACCAAGAGCCTCACGATCGACGACTCGATATGCGTGTTTGGGTCTGTCAATCTCGACATGCGTAGTCTATGGCTGAACTTTGAGATTTCGTTATTTGTATACGACCCTGTTGTAACGGGTCTGGTAAAAGATCTTCAGGAAACTTATCTCGCACAATCGTATCAGCTTGATCCCGATGTTTGGCAGCAGAGATCCGCGGGGCAGCGCTTTGCAGAAAATGCCTTTCGGTTGTTAAGCCCACTTCTTTGATTCAAAAAAATAAGTCGACTCAAACTCTGCTTTATAACCCACGAATTTACAGGAATCTTGCGTGCGCCAAAATGACGTTGGATCGAATCCGTAATACTATCCTCTCATTTCTTTTTTTGAAGAGACTTTAACTCTCGCATAGCCGCAAAGAAAGTTTAGCCCAAACTGTAAGTGACAACAATTGGCCTATGATCCCTGAAACCAGGAACATTCGCAAAACGCATATCTAAATCTATGATTCCGGATTCTTCGGTAAGTACCTTTAGACTCGATGGCTTATGAAACATATAATCAATTCTCGTGTGAGCGTAATATGTCTCTCCTATGCTTACTGTAGAGTCTCCAAAGTCGTTTAAGATTTCAGAATAGTAGTCTTCATTGATATCGAAATCATAATTAAAATCACCCACCAAAATAGAAATGTCTTCATCCCTTGAATCAACCTGAGAAAACGCACATTGAATGCTTTCAAAATTTTCTTCTATCCCCCTTACGGGATGAGGCGCATGAATGCCCGAAACATATAGAGTTCTTCCTTCTGAATCAATAAGCGAGAGACCTATCGTTTTTCGACCACCGCATTCGATCTGTTCTTCTTTAAGTACCGCTAATTTAGTCAACACTGATATTACCTGGGAACCAAGGCCAGTTTTACAAGAATAGGCACTCCATTCAGGACCTAGTTTATCAGCGATGTAAATGGGCTGTTTCAGATCACCAAGCTCCTGAAGAACGATAACATCGGGAGATGCTTCTTTCAGGATCAAAGAAACCTCTTGGAGATCGGTATTCCTCATGTTCTTATTTTTTACAAAAGTAAAATAACCAACATTCCAAGTAACCACTCTTAGCGTTTCGCTTTCCCTTTCACTGAATTCAAACCTATGAGCCGGTCTCCATCTTGCCCATAGGGACACAGCAACCAATACTGAAGAAACTGCCAGGACGGTGTATATTGTTTTGCGAGTAACTTTCATTTTTAGCTAAAAGAGTTTAGAGCACTCTCAATGCATCGTATTCCTGTTAATATCAAAGTATTAGCTGAATCATCAACCTCCGGCAAAGTGTTTAATGCAGCTATGCAGATGCCCAGCCACATCTGTTTTGTGGGAGACTAGTGTCCTATTAGCTATTCTTACTGTGCTAAGCATTTTTAGAGTATTGATATGGATTAATCACTTCAATGCCTGTATTTTTGAAATCATTTACGTTGCGGGTCACCATTGTGAGCTTATGTGTGAGGGCAGTTGCAGCGAGGAGGCTATCGATTACGGGTTTCGTTTGCTTTGCCATCATGCGTCCCCATTGATCGCTTATCCTATCTGTCACAGTCAAAATATCGGCCTCGTACTCTATCCGAAGCGTCATAAGCCAGTTTTCAAATGCAAGACACTGCTCAGGTGATTTTCTTTTCAATATTTCAATCCCCTTTCGGATTTCTCCGAGCGAGAGCACACTGATGTAGTGACGATCACTTGTTGTGGCTTTTGCCCATTTTAATACGTTTGGATCACACTGCTTGCCTTTGCGTAGCTCACTAAGGATATTTGTATCTAGCAAATAAGGCATTAGAGGCCGGTGTCGCGTTTTTCTATTTCAGTTGAGCGATTAATTTGCAGCTCTACACCAGGGGCGACCTCAGTTGTGCTTAGGTATTCAATGAGTGAAGGTTTTGCTTTTTCCGGTCGGCTTAAGGCCTCCTCTAGAATGCGACGGTGTTCTTCCTCAGCAGACACTCCATGTGCACTTGCGCGTGCTTTCAACTGTTGCACAGTATGCGGATCTATTTTTCTGACCAATAATTGACTCATTTATCGATACGATAGCAATGATAGCACTTTGTCAATTACATGGAGGATTTTTCATTGAGGAGTTTCTTAGCTTTTGAAAGTTGGTATTACAAATATTACTGAACACTAATCCAGTGTCCGCCGGTAACGTTTCATCGCAATGAAGGTTATCACTAGCATAAAAAGCAGCATCGGCCATAGGTTCGGCCAGATTTCTCTAAAGCCGTTTCCCTTAAGCAATATACCTCGCGATATACGAATAAAATGAGTGACCGGTAGGGTCTCGCCAATCACCCGCGCCCAGAGCGGCATACCATGAAAGGGAAATAAGAATCCGGAAAGCATAATTGAGGGCAACGTTACCATCACGGACATTTGCATGGCCTGAGTCTGGTTTTGCGCGACTGCAGATAAGGTAAAACCAAGCGCCATGTTGCAGGTAATAAAAAACAGTAGCGCCAGGGACAGGAGCCAAAGACTGCCAATAATCGGAATATTGAACAAAAGCTTTGCTACGGCCACGATGATAAAGGACTGGATATAGCCGATCATGACGTACGGCGCAATTTTTCCAGCCATCACTTCGATCGGCCTAACGGGCATTGCCAACAGGTTTTCCATTGTGCCGCGTTCACGCTCACGCGTAATGGCAAGCGCTGTCATCATGATGCCGGTCATGGTCAAAACAATGGCGATCAGGCCGGGAACGATATTGTAGCGTGTAAAGCCTTCCGGGTTGTACATGCGATGGAGGCGCAGATCAATGGCAGGCTGTTTGGTTTTTAGAGAGGCCAGCGGCCCCTTAAAATCTTTTTGCGCAACGCCATCAATGATGCCGCTCAACGCGCTCAGAGCTCCGGAAATGGCCACCGGATCGGTTGCATCTGCCTGCACAAGAATTTCCGGTCTTTCTCCACGCACCAGATTGCGGCTGAAATTTTCAGGCACGTTAATAATAAACTGCGCCTTGCCCTGGCGCACCAGTTCCAGTGCTTCTTCTTCGGAATGCGCTTCATAAACAATCGAGAAATAATCGGAATTTTCCAGACCAGTCAAAAAGCTACGTACAACTTGCCCGTGATCCTGCGCTAACACCACGGAAGGAAGATGCTTGGGGTCAGTGTTCAGGGCATAACCAAATAGTAAAAGTTGCATAATGGGGATCATGACAATCATGCGCAGTGTAACGATGTCGCGTCTGAGTTGCGTTAACTCTTTGCGTAGGATCGCCCAGCTTCGGCGAATGGAAAAAACCGAAACACCGGAAGCCTTAAACATCTTTCTGCTCTCCCACCTGAATATTATCCGCGTTCATGTAGCGGATAAAAATATCCTCGAAAGACGGGGTGACCTTAACCCATTCAAATTCGTCTTTATCTTTAAAAGGTGCAAGGGCATCTTCCAGAGCTTTGGGGTCGGTGCCACTGATATGCAGACTGTCTCCAAAGGGCGCCACACTGCGGATAGCGGGAATCTTGTCCAACTTTCCTCTTAAATCCATCACATTCTTGCCCCGCACCATCCAACTGGTAAGTCCCGCACCCTCTATAACTTCTTCCACTGTGCCACTTGTCGCAATCTTACCGCGATACATGTAAATGATGTCATGGCAGCGCTCGACTTCATCCATATAATGGGTACTCACCAGAACAGTAATTCCTTCGTCAGCCAGATGGTAGATTTCATCCCAAAACTCGCGGCGCGCCTGAGGATCAACACCTGCAGTTGGCTCGTCGAGCAGCAGTAATTCAGGCTCGTGTATGGTACAAGCCGCCAGCGCAAGACGTTGTTTCCAGCCGCCCGATAGTTGCCCGGCCAGTTGCCTTGCACGCTGTGTGAGGCCCAAATCTTCCAGTGCTTTGTTCACTCTGTCCCTGGGATTACTCAGTCCGTAAAGGTCGGCAGTAAACTTGAGGTTTTCTTCGATCGTCATGTCTTCCCAGAAACTGAAATGTTGTGTCATGTATCCAATCTTGCGTTTGATTGCTGCGCCTTGATGCAAAATATTTTCTCCCAGGCAAGTGCCTTCGCCGGCATCGGGGGTTAACAGGCCGCAAAGCATGCGCATGGTAGTTGTTTTACCGGAACCGTTCGGCCCTAAAAATCCGCAAATATTGCCCTTTTCTACACGAATATCAACATGATCAACGGCAGTGTTTTTCTGAAAAGATTTCGTAAGGCCACGCACGTCAATGGCATAAACTGATTTATTGTTTCCCATTTTCCGTCTTCAGTGTAATATCGACGGGTAGACCAGGACGGAGCCGCATGTCGGATGTGTTGTCTGGCGTAGCCTCGATCATAAATACCAGCTTGTCGCGTGATTCTACGCTGTAAATAACAGGCGGGGTGTATTCTGCCTGGCTGGAGATATAGCTGATTTTGGCAGATACAGGCTTTTCGCAGCCATCACATGTTATGGTTACAGCCTGTCCTAGCTGTAGTTTCGGCAATATCGCCTGTGAAATAAAAAATCGTGCCTTGATATTTTTTGGCGGTAGCATACTCACAGCTGGTTGGCCTGCGGGAATAAACTCACCGGGCCTAAAAAAAACATCATCAATTACACCCGAAGCCGGCGCTTTAGGCGCGGCTTCAGCCAAAAGCTTTTCAGCCTGTACTACAGTCTGTAATGCCGCATCAATATCTGCCTTTGCCTTAGCAATTTGATCGATACGGCTACCCAGATTACTGACGACGATACTAGCCTCCAGTTCTTTGACGCGACTTACGGCTTCATCATATAAAGACCTGGTTTGTTCCAGTTTTTCCTCGCTTGCGGCATTGTCTTTTACCAGTTTGCTAATGCGTTCATATTCCTTTTGGGCGAAAAGAAGCGCCGCTTCAGCCTGTTGCTTTTGTTGTAAAATCACCTCGATCTCCTCAGCCCGTGCGCCTTTTCTCAGATCTTCAAATTGCGCCTGTGCTTTTGCAAGGGCGGCTCTGGCCGCATCTCTTGCAGCGACCAGATTCGTCAAATCCAGAGAAAATAAATCTGCTCCGACTTCAACAGTTTGTCCGCGCTCCACGGACAGTGTTTTCAATATCCCGCCGGTAGAAGGAGAGATCATCACAAACTCGCCTTCCATGTATCCTTGAAATACTTCATCTTCCCGCTGTACACAAGCGGCAAGACCAAGAACCAAAAACATAAAGAATGAAGTTTTTAAAAATCTTTTTGGCATAAAAGGTCTTAAGACGTTTCATGAATTCATTCTTTGGTTGTCAAACACTATCGGTCAATGGGTTTATCCTTATCGCGCCGCTAACGGGTGTAATTTTTTGTACGGGGTAAAATAATGCCAAAAGATACTAAAAAAAAGGACTGGAGTCACATCCCAAGCTAATGGCCCGTTTTTTATCGATACTCTCCCTGGCTGAAGAATCCGATAATGATGGAACCATTCGTTCAGTTGATGAAGTCGAATCAATGCTTATTGAGGAAATGCGCAAGCTTGGACAGAAGGGCATGCAAAGTTGGGCGAG
>JBNKZP010000044.1:0-11260 GCA_050301675.1 Puniceicoccaceae bacterium | reverse complement strand
CAGTCGCCATCTTTAAAATTGAAAATATTGAAAGGCGCTTCAAAGCGAGCGCCCGAAACCTCGGGTGTTCCCTGATCGTCCGCACCAAGAAATACTGAGTCTTCTGCATTCGCATTCGTCAGGTAGAATCGAACCTCGTTTATTGCCGATTCGTCCTGAACATTGATTGAAATCACTCGATTTGAACTATCGCCCACTCGAATCGTATTTGTGGAGACTTCTCCCGATGCATTTATGTTCGGCAAACGAAGGTCGGATAATACAGGTTTTGCCTCGTCTACGGTATATATTCCGGTAAACACGGCTCCCTCGAATGCAGTTGCAGAATAGGCGCGCGCCCTAAGGATCGTATTGCCCGAAATAGTGATCGGCCTGTTATAAAGTGAAGCCGTTGCGTCTGGCTCTGAACCATCCAATGTATAACGAATGATTTCATCCTCGCCCGCGGAGAGTTGAATTTTGGAATTCAGTTGAAGCGTTCCCAAACCAAATTCCAGTGCAGCGTTTGAGATATCGATTGAATTGTCATCGGAATCAAAATACTTTGCTGTGACAGCAGAAGCAAAGGCAGGAGCGTCCATCGTGAATTCGTAGCCGGAGTAGAGCTGGCTTTTGGGAATCGCCTCGCTTGTTTCATTCGGAAGTTCCCAGTTCACATAAAAAGTTTTTGAACTCAACCAACCTGGATACAGTTGGACTGCCCGATAATAAATTTCGATCGTGTAGATTTGTCCGGCAACCAGATTGATCGGATCTGAAGTATTTTTCCGATCCGACTCAGTTGAGTTGTCATAATAAAGGATACGTTTACCGTCGAGATACACCGCAGTATCAATGTAATACTGTGCAGGTATCTCGAATTTATGCGGACCCGTATAACGGGCTTCTAAAGTACCGAAAAGACGACCTGAAAAATAAGTACTTCTTCCGGTTATATTCTCTACCGGAGACGCGGTTAAATAAATTTTATCAGCCAGTAAAGTGCGATAGCCGGGGCCACTAAAACTATCGACGAAATCCGGTTTTGGATCATTTAAATACCCGTAGGTATCTACGAGGAGACCATCTCCGTTACCGGCTGCGATTCCATCGGCAAATTCTGCAGTAACAGTTGCATTCGCTGTTACTTTGTAAGTTGCCTCAGGTTCCGTTTTCACAAAAGCTCCGCTCCACCCGGTAAACAGATTCTCGCCGGTAGGTGTTGCTATCAGGCTAACCTGATCCGCATAGCCATAATCTACCTGATCAGGATCTACACTGACCATGCCTCCGCCGATCACTGAAATATCCACAGTGAAACGAGCCTGCTCGGAGCGATCAACTGTTGTTCCGCTATTGGCAAACTGATTGATAATCGTCGCGTCTTCATTGCCGGCATCCAGATTCAACAAATTTGAACCAAGATTTAATGTCGTTAAATGAGTCAAGTCAGTCAGCGCATTGATGTCACTGATTTGATTATTAGAAAGATCGAGTGTCACCAACTGGGTTAATCCGGAAAGCGGCGTAAGGTCGGTAATATTGTTTCCCGAAAGATTTAAACCGGTAATATTCGTTGCATACTTAAGCGCTACAAGATCCTCTAT
Organism: Puniceicoccaceae bacterium; assembly: GCA_050301675.1. GTDB lineage: Bacteria > Verrucomicrobiota > Verrucomicrobiia > Opitutales > Coraliomargaritaceae > Lentimonas. Next base: position 9,674 of record JBNKZP010000044.1, on the reverse strand, counting down.
GCTTTCCAAATTCAGTCCTGAGAGATCCAGATTACCTGAAAGGGATTGTATGTCTGTTTCAAGGATTCTATCCGGAGCAGGTATCTCCAGAAGTGTCCTTATCACAGCTTCAATTTCTTTATTTTCAAACTCAATGATCTCGCGAACGCGTAAATTAAAACTTGTGGTTGAGAACCTGACTTCTTCCGGATGTGAATCTGTAACCGTAATCGTAATCGTAAAATCACGCCCGGCTAATTCATCCTGTTGCACAGAGGTATCGAAGGAAATAAGTCCATCACTGCTTATCTCAAGTTCAGCAGACTCTATCTCCGGAGAGGCGCTAATCGAATAGTTCAATAGGGCATCATCACCATCACTGTCAGTGGCATTTACCTGATAGGTAAAGAGAGCACCTTCAACAACCGCATTTTCTCCAATCGGTTCTATCATGGGCGCTTTGTTGATGCCCAACTGAATTCCTGTCTTGGCCTTTTCGACAAAGTCACCCCAATGATTAAAAACAATCATACGAAATGTGTAGTTTCCTGAGTCTGAGATATTGGTCGTGTCTACTGACAGCACAAAAGGCGCCCTGCCATCGGTGTAAGACAGCACTTTTTGACCGGAGGCATCTTCTACAACAAACTTAACGGATGAAACAACCAGTTCATTGTCTAAACGAACTTTCAGATCACCAACTGCAGCAATAGCGTCACCATCGTTTAAAGGTTGTTCGTTAAAACTAACTTCTTGGAACAGTTTTACCGAAGGATCCATTCCCCAGATATATTCTTCCAGAGTTGTAAGGGAATCGTTGTCCGCATCGAAATCAACCGGATCAACTACTGAATCTCCAAAGTATTGCTTCACCCAGAAATCGGGTAATCCATCGGCATCACTGTCGATAAACTCATCAGCGCCGATGTCAGACACATTATTGTAAGGGCGGCGTTCATCTTGAATATCGATGGCTAGCTCTGATGCTGTTGCCTGATCGATTGCCGATGATGTTGGAACTTCGTGATTCGTTAACAATCCTTGAGCAGTTAGTCTGGGATCCTCATTGCTAACACCACCTTCATTAACGTAGCCAGCAGTTCCTCGAATGACTGAATTACTGGCACTCACATCCGTTTCTAGATCAAATATGTCAGCGAGGTCATTGTAACTCCAGACGATGCTGTTTGTAATCTTTATATCGTCACCCGAGTCCCCGTAAGAATTACCCCTGCCGATCTCACTTCCAAAAGTGGCGCTGTTGTTAAACAATGTCGTGTTGATAAGTTCACAATCAGATACATTGGAAAAATAAATACCGCCTCCTTTTTCATCAGCTTTGTTTTTGAAAACCAGAGAATTTATGATATCTACATTAGATGTGTGCGTAAAATCTATCCCACCTCCTCTTTTTTGCGCAAAGTTTCCGTAAATCAAAGAATTTTTAATCTCGATACTGCTAGCCATATCCAGAGAAACACCCCCACCAAATTCGGCTGAATTATTGTAAATCCCGGTATCCTCAATACAAACATTTGATAAGCTCTCATAGCCACCTTCAATACCACCGCCAGAATACTCAGTGATGTTATCGTAGATTTCACAGGATTTGATAAGTATGTTTCCACCATCACCGAGCCGTATGCCTGTGCCTTGATTATCATAAATTTTTGAATCCTGAATTCTTATATTACTTTCGTTCCAATCAGGTGTGATACCACCGTTAGCATTATCGTACACCTCGCATAATTTGATAAGGACATTGTCGGCTTCAATTGAGATACCATAATTGCCACCAGTGATTTTCAGTCCGTCTATGGCAACATTTTCCGCGCCAATCAATAAAGCTGAATCGCTAGTGCCATTAGCATTGACTATAACATAAGGTAATTCATCGCCTTTAACTAGTGCAGCGCTATTATTAGCAAATAAAAAAACCGAAAGTCCTGAAGGTATTGTAATCGTCTCCTGATAAATACCCGGCAGCACCTCAATGATGGCGTGGTTATTGCCATCATTTTCAGCCGCATTCAGAGCAGCCTGGATCGTTTTCTTTTCGTAAGTAGTGTCTGCCGGAAAGTCATTATCTACAAGGAAGTACTTTGGCCCTGCTGCGTTTTGTGTCTGAGAATGGACAGGAAATGCCTCAACTGATTGATCATCTGTTCCATGCATTTGCTCGAATAAATCGGGAAAGCGGTCCCCATCGGAGTCCTCCAAAACTATCAATTCGTTTGCGTAAACATCTATAGAAACAAGACCAACAACCAACAGGTTTATTCGTATCAATGTATGTATCGCTTTATTGGGGAACTGGGTAACTAAACTAAAAATAGACCTTGGGGTTTTCATGAATTTAAGAAATCAAAAAATAGACGTTAACGTTTGGGGCAGGAGCGGCAGCCACTTCTTCGGCCGGTTCGGATTGTGGCTCCACCGCCGGGAGCAGAAAAAATGCTATCACTGGAAGAATAGACATAGGACTTTGTGCCTGAATTATGGACTCCTCGTGCAGCCTTCAACCAGCCGGCAACAGCTCCGTTGCCCTGATTCAGGTAGTATATTGGCACTGTGTGAGAGACTTTATCATTATGTTCGATGCCAGAGTAGGAAAGGCCTCTGGAATCACCGATAACCAATATGCCTCGATTGTCCGAACTTCGCATGGATTTTTCCTGAACTTTCAGTAAAAAAGATCCCAATCCAGAGTCTGAATCAGGGTTGTAAGTATGGACCGTATGACCGAAAAAAACATTCTGTAGCCGGTTGTTACCAGTAAGATCGACAATCTCCCAGTTGCACAAAGGGCCTCCTGTCTCCAGCCAACGGTGTAACGAAATTGTGGAGGCGTCCACTGATGAAGGCCATTTGCCCTGAACCGGTAAACCTTCACGCATCCATGCCGGTAGTCCGCCTTCCAGCCAGAAAAGCGAGCTTCTCCGGTGCTCCTCTATTTTTTCAAGCAGGATGTTCCCTTGATCCGATAGCAAACCATCTCCAACCAGCACGATCGGCTTTGTGAATTGCTCCGAGAGCGCGACAAAAGCATCCAGTGTATATTCGAAGCTGCCGAGGATGTGTGCTTTTTTATAGCTGGCAGCGCCACGTATATCGATAATTACGTACTGCTCTGAATTCGAATGAAGCATTGCCGGATTGATTGACTGAATCCGTGGATGCAACTGAGTTGGTTCGGAAGCTTCAAATCCAACGACGGCTACAGGTACTTTGTGAAATGTCTGTTCGCCATTTTTTGCATTTAGTCCGGAAATTGTTAACGCTACTTCGGCAGAACCGGAGTCACTTGGAGTAAATGTAATGTCGAAGTAGTTGTCTCCATTTTCCATGGTGTTGGGGAAGTAGTCGATGCCCAGACAGGAACAGGAGGACTCAACGCTAGTAATCCATTCAGAGTCTCCCGAAAAGGGAAGATTGATAGTCAAAGAAGTTAATTCCTCGACTGGCAAAGCTCCGAGATCAATCTGTTCCAGTTGAATGGAGGCAGAGGCTTGCTGGAGAAACAGCAGGAAGAACATTGAACATCGAACGCCAAACATCGAACGTCGAATCGTGTTTAAGACAAAGGTGTGACCAAAGAATGAAAGACTGAAGCGGAGGATACGTTTTATTTCAGCCACGGATGTACGCAGATTCACGCGGATGTTTAGGCTCTGTATAAATGCTTTTATTAAACTGTTTCTATCAGTGTTCATTGATGTGATCAGTGGTTTTATCTCTTTTATTTTCCTCTGCGACGTATGGTATAGGCTTTGCCGGGTTCCAGGGTATATAGCCCCTGATCTGTGCTGTCATCTCCAACTTCCCGCCAGACCGGCTCAGGTGAAGCAGACTGCAAATAAAACCGTTTTGCGGGGCGGGAGTAAAATCCCGTCAAATCTTCCCAGACCACCAGTTCATCACTGCGCTCAGTTGCTGATGCTGAAACTCTGAATACGGACTTCAGACCACTGGAATTTAGTGTTACAGTTTTTGGTTCTGTCAGTGTAACCGGCCATTCCAACATTTCACCGGAATCCGGCAACGGAATCGCCCAGTGCATATCGAAATTGGTCACATCGCCAGTAACGATCCATTTGACATCATTTGCGCCTGCGCAGCGAACCCGACTGACTTTCCCTGGCAAAATTCCGTAGTTGTCAGCAATAAGATGCTTGTTATTATCATTCCACTTTGCCCAGTAATGGTTTGAATTAACATCTTTGCTAAAACGTTGCAGCACATGATGAGAATCTAATTTTTTGCCGGGTATTATGATGGCGTCACTGTCACGCATTTTGATTTGATTTGCAGAATCACCTGGCTCCGCAGATAGTGGAGCTTCAGAAGCAGGCATGAATGATCCCGGTGTCCAGCATGGACGGATGCGTATCCGGTCACGTACTTTACTCGGATCAAAACTGGCAACTAGATTGCCCTGAGGCTCTTGCTCGATAATGAGCCAGTCTTCACCGCTACCTACGATTGGAAAACGCTCCCCGGCCGCTGATCCGGTAACTACTTCCAAATAATGAGACGGCAAACCAGTTTCCGGGTCTGGATCGTAATCACCTGCAGCTCCGATGGGGCGATCCAGAAATAATCTCAAACTAACAAAATTGTTTTCACTGTCTACAACCGGAGACGCCACTTCTACCAAGTCTGCAATTTCAATGGCTGCACGATGCAGGGGAATGCCAACGGGCGTCTCCCGAAACGCTCCGGCGCTTAGTTCGATACCTCCCAGTGGCGGAGAATGGGCAATGGTTGTCATGGCCTGCAGCGACAAGGACAGGCTTAGCAGGGCGCCTACGAATAGGCGCCGCTTGATTGTTGTTTTGAAAATTGGGTAAGATCCATACAGTGTTAACTCTGGTGTCTTTACCACGAAGAACACGAAGGACACGAAGCTATGGAGAGGTTTATAAAACATATCTTTTGATTCCTTCCTTTAATTTAGATGTATTAAAGTTCATCAGTAGCCCAATCTTAATGCCCGAAAGTTTAAGATAGGTTAAAAGCTGTGCTTCGTGAATCGTTTCCAATTTTCTTACACTTTTTAGCTCTAAAACCAATTGCTTATCAACTAGTAGATCGACTCGATATCCGCAATCTAGTTGGATTCCCTTATAATCAACAGGTAAGGGTGCTTCGCTAAGATGTGAAATGCCTTTAAGTTCTAACTCGTGACTTAAACAACGCTGATAAGTAGACTCTAAAAGTCCAGGTCCCAGCAAACGATGTACTTCAATAGCACAACCTATAATCTCATGTGAAAGAGCTTCAAAGTTATTCCCTTCGTGCTCTTCGTGCTCTTTGTGGTGATTCATCTTAATGCGTTGGGTTTATCTGTTATCAGATTTATTGTTGTAGGTTGCTTGCAGGCGCATGAAGCGGCCCTGAGGGAAGTTTGAGAGTGGGGTGTCGTCGCGCCAGTACAGCCGGGTCATGCCGGGAATTGGTGATGGTTCTTTGACCGGGCGGCTCGTTAACACAGTCCACAAGGATGGCTCTAGCGTGCTGTCAGCGGTAACGATTACCTCCAGATCGATAAGTGCACTCATGGCACTTTGCGGATCCACAACGGTATTGAGCACATCACACTCCAGAACAAGGAAGGATTCATTATCAACCGTTTCAACCCGTACACGGGGCAGGCCCTTGAGCGATGTCACCAGCGGGTTCAAGTTGAGAGCATACTCCAGTAAAGTAGTGTAGCCGTCGCCATCCGAATCGGACTCAAGCGTAGCAGCATCCAGATTCAGGCCATAAAGATCCAACCATTCATTGAGTCCGTAATCCACAGCCAGAACGTTGATCGTTATAGAATCGGTTGCGGATAAGGCGCCATCGCTGGCAAAAATGGTCAGCGGAACGAAGCCTTGAGCAGCGACAGGCCAAGCAAAGGTGGCGGTATTGTCGTCATTGTCAGTAAAGGTGGCACCTGTCGGAAGGTTGCCATCCACAACTGAAAGTAACACAGGATCGCCATTTGGGTCAAAGGCTTCGACAGTCAGTTCAACCGCATCGCCAGCGCGGAGCGTCAAGTCCGGCAGAGGCACAATGATTGGAGCCTGGTTTTCCTCAATTGCCTCCCCGTAAAAAACTGTGTAACTCAAATCACCACCGGCATTTCCGATATCAAAAATATCAATAAAGTGCTCGAATCCGTCAATACCGCCGTCGGCATCTTCCTTAATTTCTGTTGATAAATTGTAATTTGCCGGGTTCAGCACAACTCCATCGGTGCGCACAACTGATCTGACATTGTAATGGTTTTTGCGAGGATCCAAAATCCGGACAAAACTATACGAAGTTTCTCCGCTTTGCGGCGGATCCATAATCGGGACATCCAGTTGATCGTCTGTTAGTGATATTGTACCCAAATAGCTCGAAAAATTGGCTACATTTAATTTATCAATTGTACTTACTGAACCATCTCCCTGCAGTCCGGAAGGATGAAGATTTAGAAAAGCCGCGGTTCTCAAATCCAGAGCGAAATCTTCCGGCTCGGCTGCCGCTTTGCCATTTGCCTGTGCTCCGGTAGAACCACTGCCTACAGAAAGAAAATCAGGAATCCCGTCTGCATTTGCCTGCACCGTACCCACAAGTCGATATACTTTGGCTTCTTCAATCAAAGATGTAATACTCCCACCCAACTCATCAGAGTGCGTGAAACTTGCTTTGGCTTCCAGGAAACGACCGTAGAGAGTTGAAAGCATCTGCCAGGAAGCTGTTTCAGCATGTCCGGCAAGCAAGCGGCCAAAATTGACTGTAAAACTTGGGGCGGAGTCTGCACCGTTTACCCGACTGCCTAAAATTCTAAATTCAATCAATAGTCCCTGTTCATTTTCTTCAATGGAAGGCTGAAAAGATTCGACCTTTAAATTCTCTGCTGCTCCGTATCCGGAATTAATTACCCGTAAGCCCAAATCAAACGGTTCGGAAGTTTCGACAGCGGGAGTATTAGGGTCGTCTGCAATAACAGATTTGGGCAAAAAATATTCCAGGCTGATGCCTGGTTGTGGTTTGACCAGAATGACATCCGGTTCGACCGAAAGGGAAATATCTTCACCTCCGGACGTGTAACTAATATCTGCTCCGAGTTCGTAGGCAGTTCCCTCGGTGTTTAATGCCGCTTCCTGAGTGGGGATCAGCAAGTAAGTGAAATTCTTCTCACTACCCGCAGCAATATCAACAGGGTCTGTCTTATCTTGCGGACTAAAGAAAAAGATTTCTTCGGAATCGCTGTTGCTGAAAAATTCCAATCCATCAATTGTTTTCAAAGTTAAATATTGACTGCGTCCCGCTTCGCGGGCCCACACAGTCACCTGAAAATTTTCCAGAGGAACCAAAAATCCATTTGCAATTGTCAATTCTGCTTCAAAGGCCTGACGTTCCAGCGCTACTTCCTGTTTGATTACCAGCTTTATTTTTGCGCAGGTCGTCTGCCCAAATGCGGGGCGGGCAAAAGAACCAAAATAAAAAAGCAATAACCAGATCCAAATGAACGTTAAACGCCGAACACTAGCGAACATTGAACGTCGAACGTTGAACATCGAATTTCGAATGGACTGGGATGGGCGTTGAATATTTAACGTTACAATTTGAGCCTTTGGTGTTGGCTTTTTTTTCTTCACCGCAAAGAGCAGGAAGGACACAAAGTAATGAAAGATGTTGCTGCAAACTGAATAACGTAGAAGTGGCATTCTGCTGCTTATTTTAGTAAAGATCAATTGGCAGGCTGCCGCTTCTACACAGTTTTTCCATGTATATGAAAGTTTTGCTGTAATGCCTGAAAGCTTAAGATAGCTCAACCTACTATCTTTGTGTTCTTCGTGGTGATTCATTTTCTATTTTAATACATGTATTTAACTGCTTAGGGAGGCTAGTTCTGATCTCGTGTTAAAAGTACAGGCGCTGCCAGTTTTGCTGTCACACCAGCTCCGAGAGCGCCATGGCGGTTATCGCCAAAACCATAAAATTCATTTGTTTCAGTGGTATAAACCAGATGTCGATCTCCGGAAACAATCGCAGTAATTGCACCTGTAGCTGCATACTCGACAGCAGCAATTGAGGCAATCTTTTGAGTTCCGGTATTACGTCCAAGTTGTCCGGAATCATTCAATCCGGCAGTCATCAGGCTACCACTTTTGTTAAGATAACCAATGAAACCATTGCCTAGAGTCGCATGAGCTACGTTTTGGTCTAAGATATAAATTCCGGTGGATGGGTCTAAAATTCCCAAATTCAGTTGATCAAATGCCGTATTTCCCCACGCCTTCAGTTCATCAGTATCGGTAATGGCAAGAGAGTTATCGGGAGACGTTGCTATCTTAGATACACCAGTTTCGATTATTCGGGTTGCTTTCGAAATATAAGTAGCTGTAGATGCAGGATTCACTTGTCCCAAATTATTCTGTCCCCAGCCCCAGACAGAACCATCCATACATAAAATAAGAAGGTGGCGGGCGGAAGCCGCTAATCGAGTCGCTGAAGGATGTTCCGTCTGTCCCGTCAGGATTGGCAAATTGGATATTGTAATGTCCGTTTTGATGCCATCTTGCAAATTACCAGATAGGTAAATAGTTGTTGTGCTGTCTTTATTATCGACAAGGAAACTGCTGAAACCATCGCCCGCAGAAACGTCTATCACATTGTTCAAATCTGGAATAAGCGTGGGTATACGGCGTCCTTGAAAATCACCTAGACCTAGTTGGCCAAAGAAGTTATCTCCCCACGCATAAACAGCGCCATTATTCGTTAAAACAAGTACATGATCGCTTCCTGTTGTTATTTTTTTTATTCCTGATGGTAAGTCTGATAATTCAGAAAACCGATCGACAGTTCCATTGCTCTGGTCCGCAAGCTGGCCTGAATAGTTTTGCCCGGCGCCTGAAACAGACGTTCCGTTGTAAATATATGTCTGATAAACTCCACTAAAGAGGGAAAACGACAAATTTTTGACTGCATTTAAAATCGCTTGAACGGAAATTTGGTTTTTTCCGCTCCGAGCAATAAAGTCAATGGTTACAGAACCCTCGATTTCAGAATCTGCCCGGTAATTAATCGAAAGCTCACCTGCCGCATCAGTGCGTGCGGATAAACTAGCCCCGGAGAAAACTCCATCAATGCCAAGTTCGCCTGAATTTGACTTTGTGAGTGAAACTTCAAGTGGCGCATTGGATAAGTGTGTTGCATCGTTTTCTACTCGAACAACAATAGGATTTGCAGCATTGGCGCCGGCAATCACCTGCTGATCATTTCCTGAAATTATTTTTAACGAAGGCAAAGTGCTGTCGTAGTAATCAGTAGGATCTGTTTTTTCAGCATATTCGAGAGCATCCAGGCGAAAATCACCGTCGGAATCAGTTGAAGAATTATCCGTATCTACCGATGGATCGATTCCAAAAACATATTCCCACCAGTCAGGAATAGTGTCGCCATCCTGGCTAAGATGGAGGTCGAAACTATAAACATACTTCACTTGCCCAATCAGTGACGGTGAATAGTCTGCATCGTCAGTCGGATCATTGTCAGTCCAAGGAAACGTATCTGTGTAATTCACCCCAAAACCTATTAATGAAAGTGGTATTCCCAACTCATCGAGGCGCAGATAAAAGGGTTGTGAAAGTGATTTTAACTGACCGTTTAACAAAACATTGTAGTCGTAAGTCGATGTTGCAAACCAGTTTGAT
>JBNKZP010000043.1:0-11323 GCA_050301675.1 Puniceicoccaceae bacterium | reverse complement strand
CGAAAAAGAGTCCACCGAAATTCTTCAAGATGTTCCAAAAAAGTCATCTCGCCCTCTATACTATCGATGCTCTGTTCGGGCATCTCATGTCGATCGATCTCTTCTGAATTACTCATAACGCAGCTTTACTCTTTTTTTGAAACTTTTGGAAGAATTGAACTATTGATTGCATCACTTTAAAGCCAATACGTGTCTAAATCCCGTTGACAGATCAACCTAAATGGCTTTCTTAAATTCTTCTTCACGTTGAAAATATGCTAACATTTTCAGCAATCAAAATCTGATCCCAATTAGGTTATTATTTATGCCAGTTAAAAAAGCAAAAAAAGTCACAAAAAAAGCAGTTAAATACAGTTATGACTTCGGTCAGAAGACTGATGGAAATGGCAAGCTCCGCGAGTTGCTTGGCGGCAAGGGGGCTAATCTAGCTGAGATGGCTCGCATCGGTCTTCCGGTACCTCCGGGGTTTACGATAACTACCGATGTCTGCACCTATTTTTACAGTAACGGAAATAAATATCCGAAAACCCTTGAAAAAGAAGTATCTGCTTCGGTCGCACAGATTGAGAAACAACTTGGCAAAAAGCTTGGAGCAGAAAATAATCCGCTGCTGCTTTCAGTGCGCTCCGGCGCTCGTGAATCGATGCCAGGGATGATGGACACCATTCTGAATCTTGGACTCAATGATAAAACAGTCAAGGCTCTCGCCAAAGAATCTGAGAACGAAGCATTTGCCTACGATTGCTACCGTCGCTTCATTCAGATGTATGGTGATGTCGTAATGGGTGTTCAGGCACAAAGTGAGAACGAGCATTGCCCATTTGAAATAGCGCTTGAAAATATCCGCGAGGAAGCTGGCGTCAAATTGGATAATGAACTGACCGCTGAAAATCTTAAAGAGCTTATCAAGCGCTATAAAGAAATCATCAAAAAACGCACCGGTTCTGCTTTCCCACAGGATGCCTATGAACAGCTCTGGGGAGCCATCGGCGCCGTGTTCAAGTCATGGCAAAACGAACGTGCGATTATTTATCGTCAGAAGTACGGAATACCTGCTGAATGGGGCACTGCAGTTAATGTTCAGGCAATGGTATTTGGTAATATGGGAGATAATTCTGCCACTGGAGTTGCTTTTACCCGCGATCCGGCAAATGGTGAAAAAGTGTTTTACGGAGAGTATCTTATCAACGCACAAGGCGAAGACGTAGTTGCCGGTATTCGCACGCCGAATCCTATCGCCCAGTTGAAGGATGAAATGCCAGTGGTTTACAAAGACCTCGAAGCAGTACGTGTGAAACTCGAAAAACACTTCAAAGATATGCAGGACTTCGAGTTCACAGTCGAAGACGGCAAACTTTACATGCTGCAGACGCGTAATGGCAAACGTACCGGACTTGCGGCAGTTCGCATAGCAGTCGAGTTGTTCAAGGAAAAACTCATCGACCAGAAGACGGCATTACAAAAAATTCCAGCTGACTCGATTTCCAGTCTCCTAGTTGCTGTTTTTGACCCAGCTGCGGTTAAAAAAGCCAAAGTATTGACCAAAGGCCTGCCCGCAGGTCCTGGCGCTGCCTCTGGTAAAATTTGTTTTACTGCTCCCGAAGCCGAAGCAGTGGCTGCCAGTGGTGGACGTGCAATCCTCTGTCGCGTTGAGACGACACCGGAAGATCTTCGTGGAATGATTGCAGCCGAAGGTATTCTGACGTCTCGCGGTGGTGTCTCTTCACACGCAGCGCTTGTTGCCAGACAAATGAATAAAGTCTGCGTCTGCGGTGCATCCGAAGTTGCTATTAACTACGCCTCCAATACAATGACCATCGGTGATAAAACCTTCAAACATGGTGACGACATCTCCATTGACGGTACAACCGGTGAAATCTTTGCAGGTGCGGTGGCAACCGCTCCCTCCGAGGTCGAACAGGTTCTCAACGGCAAGCTGGATGCAAAGAAAAGTTACACCTACAAAATCTACGATCAGGTGATGAAATGGGCAGACAAGTACCGCAAGCTAGGTGTAAGAACCAATGCGGACTCTCCCGCACAGGCTTCAGCGGCAATTGCCTACGGCGCCGAAGGTATTGGACTTTGCCGCACAGAACACATGTTTTTCGAAGGCGATCGCATCGTCTTCATGCGTCAAATGATACTCGCTACCAGTGAAGCTGAACGTCGCGCGGCGCTCAAGAAACTATTGCCCTTCCAGCGCAAAGACTTTAACGGTCTCTTCAAGGCAATGGGAGGCCGTCCGGTAACAGTCCGTCTTCTGGATCCACCACTCCACGAGTTCCTCCCTCACGATGAGTCAGCCAAGCGCGAACTGGCAAATTCTCTGGGACTGGATATAGATGTGATTTCCAACCGCGTACACGCGCTTCATGAGTCCAACCCAATGCTTGGCCACCGTGGTTGTCGTCTCGGTATTTCCTATCCCGAAATTACCGAAATGCAGGCACAGGCGATTTTTGAAGCTGCAGCGGCTTGCTACAAGCTGAAGGATCCGATCAAAGTGATTCCGGAAGTGATGATTCCTCTAGTTGGCTTTGCTGATGAACTAAAAAACCAGGTTGAAGTTGTTCACCGTGTTGCCAAAGAAGTCATGCAGAAAAAGTCTGTAGAATTCAAATATCTTGTTGGCACCATGATCGAAGTGCCACGAGGAGCGCTTACCGCCGATGAAATTGCGGAGACGGCAGAATTCTTCAGTTTTGGAACCAATGACCTGACCCAGACCTGTCTGGGAATGAGCCGGGACGATGCCGGGACATTCTTAGGTAATTACAAAGAACTCGATATTCTTCCGCAAAACCCATTTGCATCCATTGATGCCAACGGCGTAGGTCAGTTAGTGGAAATAGGTGCTCAGAAGGGTCGTAAAACCAAGAAAAAACTCAAGCTTGGAATCTGCGGTGAGCATGGAGGTGATCCCGCATCGATTGAATTCTTCCACTCAGTAGGACTGGACTACGTAAGTTGCTCGCCTCCAAGAGTGCCGGTAGCCCGCCTTGCTGCTGCTCAGGCAGCCCTGAAGGCATAAAGCCAAATAATTTACTATTGTTTGTTTATTAGTCCCAAAACCCTTCGGAATTATTTCCGAAGGGTTTTTATTCTTAGAAACGTGGTTGAAGCCCAGACGTTAATCTTCGAATTGATTTCTCTTGATGAAATGTTTTATAAGTGGTTGTCTAAAGAATTATCATAAACAAACAAATCATGCCTCGGTAACAAAGTCGTACTTTTAATTATGGCCGAATACTACATACGCACACCTGACCGCGATGAATCACGCGGACCCTTCACTCCTGCACAACTTCAGACACTGGCAGAAGCCGGACAAGTTACAATCGATACACTTTATTACGATGACCCACAGGAGGAATGGCTGCCGATAGGCATGAATCCGGAACTCAAAGGAGAAGTTTTTCCTGAACGTGAAAAGCTTAAGCTCAAAGTTGATGCACCCGAAGAAGAGCCTGATAAAAAAGCCAAAAAGAAAAAAAAGGAGCCTGTCAAAGAAGAAGCCAGAAGCAGTACTGTCTCTGATATGCTAGCTGTTGCGGAAAATGAAACAAAGATTGCACGCTCCAGACGAAGACGCGATGAAAGCTTTGAACGAGCAACTTATCTAACTGACAATGGCCTGTGCCTCATCATGCTGCTTTCTGCGGTGACCTTGATTGCTCCGTACCTGAACGAAATAAAAAGTATTTTTTCATCTCTACAGCTGCGGCTGTTTCTAAATTATCCACTCATTCTGTTGGGCATTTTTGATCTTCTGATGTCCGTATATGTTTACTTTGGCGACAGAAAACTGCATTCGATACTGCGTGGACGTGCCATGCTGACGCTGGGTTTTGGCGCCTATATCGGCTGGGCTCTTGGTGACATGCCTATCCTGATCGCTTCGGTAGCTTTCGGTATCGGAACGTTATGGTCGACACTGGCACAGAGATTTTTTCTCAGCATTCCTGCGGTCATGTTGGGACTAGGTGGCAGCGCATTTTTAGCTTACCTATCTCTCACCGGATACTTTGACGAACTCATGCACAACGTTTTCTTTGAATTCTTTACTGACGCGAAGTAATCATTCAGATAGAACACTTCAAGGATAGAAATTGAGCGCTCCCAAAAACACCGATTCTGAAGACCATTCAGGAACTGATTGGAAAGCGCATTTGCGTAAGAAGGTAAAACGTACGCAAACGATTATTGATAAGGATATCTGGGAGTTAAAATACCTGGGACGCAAGACTCTAAAAGCACGCTTTTATCTATTCATGCGCATTCTGGTGCTTACCATTCAGGGGATGCATCGTAATAGTCTTGGAGTACAATCGGCGGCGCTCACTTTTTATTCACTGATTGGTATTGGACCCCTGATTGCACTGGGAATCATGATATCCAGCTTTGTGCTCGATCAGGCTCCTTCAAACCCGACAGATTCAGATCAGCCTGCAGAAAACCGAGCCGTTGAAGCAATCACCAAAGCTATCGCATATGCTGCGCCGCAATTGGGAATCTCAGAAGACGGCGAAGTAGACAGCGCCAACCTTGCTCCCGAAATCACCGAAATGGTCAACAATTTCATGGAAGCAGCTCAGTCGGGCACCGTTGGTGTAGTTGGCTCACTGATGCTTTTTGCCATTGGTATACAAGTGCTGTCCTCGATCGAAAGTTCTTTCAACTCTCTCTGGGGAGTTGAGAAAGGACGAACCTTGGGGAAACGCATCCTCGATTACTGGGCGTTTATTAGTATGGGCGCAGTTATTGGTGCATCCTCATTGACACTGATCACAGTTCCTAAAATTAGTCAGTTTATGGAGAAACTACCTTTCGGTGATCAGTTTCTCTCAGTGCTACTTTTTTTCAGCCCTATCATAGCCGGCATGCTAATGATTTTGCTGCTGACTGTTTTTTTCTGCTTTATTCCTAACACAAAAGTCGAATGGCATGCAGCTCTTACAGGTGCAACTCTGGTAGTTATTGCGTTACATTTCTACAATATGCTGTCCTTCCTTTATGTTGAACGTGTTGTAGACACCAGAAGTCTCTACGGTTCGGTTGGTATTATTGTTATACTGATGCTTGGGCTCTACGTTTTCTGGGCGCTTATCTTGTTTGGTGGTCAAGTCACTTATGCGGTACAAAATGCAGACTTTCTGACCAATGAAAGCGCCTGGCAAAAAACCAGTGAGCAGACTCAGGAAATCGTTTCACTAGGTGTTTTGATAGTGAGTGCAAAGCACTTCCTATCCGGCACATCGCCGGTTCACTTCAGTGATCTATTGAATAAGTTGCGAATACCCAGCCACGTATTGAACTCGAGTATCCACCGCCTGTGTGAACTCGGCTATCTTTCTCTTATTGCTGCTCATTCGGCTGAAGATGAACATGACCATGCGTACCAGCTAAGGCGGGCACCCGAAGCAATCAGTCTGGGATTGTTCAAGCATTCCTTTGAAACTTATGGCAATAACGATGGCGTTGAGATGGTTATTGAAAGTATTCCGGAATTAAAGGTTTATGTCAATGAAGTCATCGGTCTCAAAGATTGCTCCAAAGCAAAGCTAACGCTTGAAGAATTGATATCAGGATAGCTATTCCCATTACGATAGCGCCATCTTGACAATTTGTTCTACACTGGCGTCTGCAGGCAGTTGACCAGAGGCTTTGCGAATCAGTTTTTCGGCGTCGGCTTGTTTGTATCCAAGTACGATGAGGCTGGTCACGGCGTCCTGATAGATGCTTGATTGAACAGTAATTTGACTCTCGATTGAACGCGAACCAGAGGAACCGGTTTCCAGGCCGACTTTGTCTTTAAGCTCAATAATCAGGCGTTCGGCAGTTTTTTTTCCGATGCCTGGACACTTGGATAGCGATGTGATATCTGCATTTGCGATTGCATTCTTCAGGCTCTCAACAGACATGCGGCTTAGGATTGCGATTCCTATTCTGGGTCCGATACCTGAAACCTTTTCAACCAGTAGTCGAAAAAAATCACGATCACTTTTGTCGGCAAAGCCATAGAGTGAGGCATTGTCTTCACGGTAAACCGAGTGTACAAAGAGACGGCATTCATTGCCAGCGGCAGGTATTTTTTCGGCGGTGGTTACTGGAATATGAATTTCGTAGCCCACTCCAGCAACATCGAGAACTACCATTAGCGGGGCGCTTTCAAGAACTATTCCTTTTAAATAAGCAATCAATGGATCGAAGGTTGAGGGTTAATCAATGAGTCCAAGAACATCTTCCATATTATAAATTCCTGGAGCTTTGCCAACGGCCCAATGAATTGCCCGTAAGGCGCCTTGGGCAAATATTTTGCGGTCGGTCGCACGATGCGTTAGTTCGACACGTTCACCTTCGCCGCAAAAGTAAACTGTGTGCTCGCCAACAATATCACCTCCGCGGATTGCATGAACACCGATTTCTTTTGTGGGACGGGCTCCGACCAGGCCTTCTCTTCCATGAATCACCTGATCTTTATCCAGATGATAGGCGTTGCGAAGTATTTCGATGAGTCGTTCGGCAGTGCCACTGGGAGCATCTTTCTTGTGATGATGGTGCATCTCAAGCACTTCGGGTTCAAATCGTTCGCCGAGTATGGTTGCTGCTTTTTTTGTGAGATAGTTCAGTGTGTTTACACCAACGGAGAAGTTGCCTGCCCAGACTACAGGGATCTTCGCTTCGACTGTATCAATAATCTGCTGCCTTGTTTTGGTGTCATGCCCGGTAGTGCCAATGACGAGCGGGAGCTTGTTTGCCGCTGCAAGCCTGGCAATCTCCAGGGTGGCATCGTGTGTACTAAAATCGATTACCGCTTCGCATTGATTTATGTCTTTAGTTGGATCGTCGCCTGTGTCGCAGGCAGAAGTAATCACGGTGTCGTGATCTTCCGCAATACGAGTGATTGCTAGACCCATGCGCCCACGCGCGCCATTGAGCAGTATGCTGAGTGCCATGTGTTATGTAGGGTTTATTTTTTGAAAGGTTAGATGATTGCCAGATCTTTGAGAATGCCGTCTAATACACCACGTGTGCGGTCGGAAAGACTGCTCAGCGGTGGACGTACTTCTTCGGATTCAATAATCCCTGCTCGCTTGAGTGCATATTTGACAGGCACAGGGTTAGGATCCAGAAAGAGAGCTTTAAATAAAGGATAGTATTTGAGGTATGACTTTCGAGCCGTTGGGTAATCGTTTTCATTGGCGGCCTGTACCATTTTCACCAGTGGTTCGACCACCAGATTCGAAGCGACGCTGATCACACCGCTTGCGCCTGTTGACATAAAGGGTAGTGTCAAGCCGTCATCACCGCTCATGACAGAAAAATCAGGCCCGAGCGTGCGTACATATTCAGTAACTTTTTCACAAGAACCTTCAGCGGCTTTCATGCAGCATATATGGGGATGCTTTTCGTACAGGCGCGCGGTTACGTCCACGGAGATTTCGATTCCGCAGCGTGATGGAATTGAGTAAAGTACAATCGGCTTTTCGGTGGTTTCTGCTATGGCGCTGAAGTGTTGAAACAAGCCTTCCTGATTGGGCTTGTTGTAATAAGGAGCAACAATCAGAAAACCATCTACCCCGGCAGCCTCGGCTTCTTTCGTCAGTTGAATTGCCTCTTTTGTTGAATTCGAACCGGTGCCGGCAATAACAGGTACTTTGCCATCAACGATTGCAACCGTAGCGCGAACGACTTCGATGTGTTCCTCGTGACTCAACGTGGGTGATTCGCCTGTGGTGCCAACGGAAACAAGGCCGTTAATAGAACCTTCCAATTGGTGGGCCAACAATGCTTCGAGGTCTTTATAAGCTACTTTGCCATTACTAAAGGGCGTAGCCAAAGCTGTAAAAACACCTGAAAATTGATTTTTATTCATTGTATCTTCAAAAAGAATAGATTGATATGCCTATGTATGATTTATGCTATATGCCAATGCTGGAAAGGTTTGAAAGTATTCTGTCGAAATCCAAATCGTTATCGAAATCGATTGATAATGTTGTCTGGCTCGATTTCGATTCTATTATTTCAAAGCTTTTGTCATTCGGCTTTAGAAGATAAATGTTAATTTGTTTGTTCAATAGTATTCTTACAGCTGATTAAACTTTTAAACTAATATGGAAACACTGGATACATTTCATAGCCTGCTCGCTCTCGCCGTCGAGAACAAAGCCAGCGATATACACATCAAATCGAATAGTGCGGCTTATTTGCGCCTTTCCGATAGTCTGGAAGCTATCGAAATGGAAGCGTTCAAGCCAGACGATGTCTATGAATTCATCAAGCTGACAATACCCGAGCAATTCAGTGAATCCTGGGAAAACAATCGCCAGGTCGACTACTCTTATGATTTGCCGGGCGTTGGTCGTTTTCGGGTGAATGCTTTTTTACAGCGTGGGCTTCCGGGTATTGTGATGCGATACGTGAACGATCATCCGCCCACTTTTGCAGAACTAAATCTTGATGCCAAGACACTCTCTACACTGTGTAAGGAAAAAGACGGGATTATTATCATCTGCGGTCCAACCGGTTCTGGTAAAAGCTCTACCCAGGCGGCCTTGATCAATCATATTAATCACAACTATGACCGCCATGTAGTTACGCTGGAAGACCCGATTGAGTATGTTCACGAAGATGTAAAATCGATCATCAATCAACGCGAAATCGGGATTGACTGCATGGACTTTTCAAGAGGTATGCGCTCTGCCTTGAGGCAAGACCCGGACGTAATACTTATCGGTGAGATGCGTGACCATGAGACCTTCGAAACCGCACTGCATGCTGCAGAGACCGGGCACCTGATCATCAGCACACTGCATGCATCTGATGTCTACCAAGCCATACAACGCCTTTTTGAATTTTTCCCTGAAGACCGGAAAAGTTCTCTACGGGGGCAGATTGCAAGCACGCTGCGAGCTGTAACTGCACAAAAACTATTGCCAGCGATGGAAGGCGGCGGGCGACTACCGGTGACGGAATCATTTGTGCTGGATCCAATCGGACGTAAAACCATACGCGAAGGTCACTTCGATAAAATAGGCGCGCTCATTGAAGCCTCCGAAGATAATGGTTCAAAGACGTTTAACCAGGATTTGTACAGACTCTTGAAAGCGGGTTTGATTTCCAAAGAAGACGCCCTAAATCATTCGCCCAATCCTCGTCAGCTCGAGATGAATCTAAAAGGTATCTTCCTGAGCAGTGGCGGAATCGTACAGTAAAAATAGTGCATAATGCACTGTCTGATTATTGGCAAAGTCTGGCCAGAGCCAGACTCGACGGCTGCCGGTAGACGAGTATTGAATATTATCGAATCGCTTCAAGCCGCAGCTTATAAAGTGACATTTGCCACTGCGGCTCAGCAGACCAGGTATTGCCTGAATTTGGAGGCATTGAACGTACCGGCGTATCTGATTCAACCCAATCATTCGGATTTCGATTCCTGGATTGCAGACCTCGATCCCGAGCTTGTCTTATTCGACCGGTTTATGATCGAAGAACAGTTTGGCTGGCGGGTCGAAAAAGCCTGCCCGGCAGCGCTGCGTGTTTTAGACACCAGTGATCTTCATTGTCTACGCGAGGCTCGGCGCGTATGCCTTGAAAGCGGCGGAAAACCGGATGTGTATAACGATATAGCTTTGCGCGAAATTGCCGCGACTCATCGCTCTGACCTGACCCTGTTGATAGCCGATTACGAGATGGAACTGTTGATCACGGAGTTTGGTATACCGGAGCGGCAGCTTGCTTATCTGCCCTTTTGGCTGGAACCTGGCGCAGCACAGTTCAAATCATTTGAATCACGGCAAAACTTCATGATGATCGGTAGTTTTATGCATCCACCCAATGTCGATGCAGCTCGCTGGTGCAAACAGGCAATCTGGCCGCGTGTCCGAGAACAATTGCCGCAGGCAGAGTTTCATTGTTACGGTGCCTACGGGGATCGTTACCAGGCCGAGCTTCATGATCCGGGCAATGGTTTTGTATACAAAGGTCGTGCGGACGATGCCTTGCAGACCTTGCAAAATTACCGAGTGAACTGTGTTCCGCTTCGATACGGAGCCGGGCTGAAGGGCAAGATATTTGATGGATTCCAAACCGGGACACCCACTGTGACAACGTCTGTTGGGGCCGAAGGAATCAACGGTCTGGAAGAGTGGGGGTGCGCAATTTCCGATGATTCCGATATATTCGCCAAAACCGCAGTTGAGTTGTATACAAATGCCGAACTCTGGGCGAACGTGCAGGTCTGTGGGCAGCAAATCGTCCGCAAGCGGTTTTGTGCAGATGAGTGGCTGCCACGGCTGCCGCAGGTGATTGACATCGCAATGGCTCAAATGGAAGACAATAGAAAACGTCATTTCACCGGACGTCTGCTAAGACATCATCAACATCGAAGCACAGAATACATGAGCCGATGGATTGAAGCAAAAAACCGTCTTGGTAAAAACTGAACTCTTCTTTTTTCAACCTTCATCACTTCACTGCGTGATTTCCAAAGGAAAATCAGAAGGCGAGTGACCACGGCTGACCATTGCTTGTGCGAGCGCTTTCAGATCTAGCCTTGCGCCTGGGCGAATGTTCTTACGTGAGAACCAGCCTTGATTCATTTCGACTGCAATCAGTACATTGTCACTATATGGATGAACTGCATTTTCGTCATAAGGGTAGAGCGAATGAACCTCCAGCAACTTGCCTTGCGCATCAAAGTAAGCCAGGTCGAGCGGAATCTGAGTATTTCGCATCCAGAAGGAATGCTTTCCCGGCTTCTCGAATAAAAAAAGCATACCGTGGTCTTCCGGTAACGTACTGCGATACATAAGACCTCTGTTGCGTTCACTCTCGATGATTGCAAGTTGGAGCTTAAGTTCAACGTCTGCAATCGGGATCGAAAAGTAAGTGTTACTGGCGGCCGGTGAGACAGAATTTTCTTCAGGTGTGCAGGCACACAGCAGAATTACTGACAGGAGACGATACAAAGCTTGCATTTTCATTAGTTGAGTAAAGAGAATTAGGAATTGGGAATTAACCTTTGCCAGCTAACGAATTGAGAATTAATGAAACGTAAACTCTCTTTCATCCGCGTGTTGTATGCAACTTCAGAAAAATCTGCGGATTTGTTTTATCTGACGAGGGTTTTCGTGCCGGACCCTTTCCTGTGCATCATTGCAGAAAACCGTTCGATTGCTGTTGTGAACCGTCTGGAGTACGGACGTGTGCGCTCGCAGTCAAGTTGTGACGAAGTCTTGCTCTTGGAGACGGTCAAAGAACTTGCCGCGGAGACCTTGAAACTTGAGCCATCTTCCGTTGGTCCTGCTGAGCTGATTCG
>JBNKZP010000042.1:0-11392 GCA_050301675.1 Puniceicoccaceae bacterium | reverse complement strand
CCGGGTCGGCATCGTGTTCCCGCCAGGCATCGGAGCCTGTATTGCAAATTTGGCCGTGGTGTTGGCCGGAAAAGTGCCAGTCAATTTGAATTTCACACTTGGACGTGTCAGCGCCGAGGCCTGTCTGCAAAAAGCAGAGATTGACTGTATTTTAACGACTAAGAAAGTTCAGGAAAAACTAACTGATTTCCCGTGGCCTGAGAGCGGTGTAGTTGATATTGTTGAGATTCTGAAACAGGTTTCAAAGTTAAAGACCGTGGCGCTGCTTACTGCGATTAAAATGATCCCGGCAAAACTACTTGCTCGAATCTTAAAAGTGCCCGCGATGGGTGGCAATGCTGAAGCAGGTCTGCTGTTTACCAGTGGCAGTTCCGGTGAGCCCAAAGGTGTTATACTGACCCACCGCAATGTGCTGGGCAATTGTTTACAGATAGACGGGTCGCAACTGTTGCCAGAGGGTGAAAAGATAATCGCCTGTTTACCCATTTTTCATAGTTTCGGATTTACTGTTACTTTGTGGTATCCAATTCTTCGCTGTGTTTCGGCAGTCACCTTGCCATCGCCCCTTGAGTTTAAAAAGACTGCCGAAGCTATTGCCTCCGAATCGGCAGCCATACTGATCAGCACACCCACATTCCTAAAGCCATACATTAAGCGTATTCCACCGGAAAAACTAAAGACGTTAAAATATGTTGTTACCGGCGCTGAGAAAACACCCGACGGGTTTGCAGAACTTTGGCAGCAGACATTCGGGAGCAAATATCTTGAAGGTTATGGGCTTACGGAGACATCACCCGTTGTCTGTTCCAACTTGCCGGACAAACCAAATAGCTCGTTCGGTTCTGAAAACAAACATATTGGCGGTTTCAGAAAAGGATCCGTCGGTCGATTGTTTCCTGGTCAGGCCGCCCGCATCTTGAATCCGGATACAATGGAACCATTGCCCGTAACTGAGACCGGACTGTTGCTGCTAAAGGGCCCGAATATTTTCGGAGGTTACCTGAACGACCCTGAGCGCACTGCTGAAGTGATGCAGGACGATTGGTTTATCACCGGCGATCTTGCACGATTTGATGAGGACGGTTTTCTGTTTATCGAAGGGCGCCTGTCGCGCTTTTCCAAGATTGCAGGTGAGATGGTGCCTCACGGCACGGTTGAACAAGCCTTGATTGAAGCCTTTGATTTAATGGATTCCGATGAGCCTTTGTTAGCGATTGGTTCACGCCCGGATGAAGCAAAGGGAGAAGCGCTGGTTCTACTGACAGCAGTCGACATAAATCTGTCGGATGTAAAAGCAAAACTATCCGCTGCTGGCTATTCAAACCTCTGGGTGCCCAAGACGATCAAACGTATTGAGAAAATCCCAACTCTGGCAACTGGAAAGCTCGACCTGCGTTCGATCAAAGAGTTGTCCGCGTTGGATTAATGCCTTGTATCAAAAGCTTAAAGCTGGAGGCGCGGGCCGGAATCGAACCGGCGATAAAGGATTTGCAGTCCTCGGCCTTACCACTTGGCGACCGCGCCTTGTTACTTAGAAACTTAA
Organism: Puniceicoccaceae bacterium; assembly: GCA_050301675.1. GTDB lineage: Bacteria > Verrucomicrobiota > Verrucomicrobiia > Opitutales > Coraliomargaritaceae > Lentimonas. Next base: position 9,849 of record JBNKZP010000042.1, on the reverse strand, counting down.
AATTAAAGAACCCAGCAGAAACACAAAATCAAGCGTGTTTTGTTGCGATTAGCAATATCGCACAAACCAAAAAGAACTCAAGTCGCTGTAAACTTTGCGTTCTTTTGGCTGGCTTCAGTTTTAAAAACTATTTGGTTGCCTGGTCGAGTATATCACCGAGATTGGTGAGGTCTTCGACTCCGGTTATGTTTTCAAAGGCCTGACGTTCTTTCGCAAGATCTTCTTCACTGTAATTTGCCGCTTTTATAGATAGGCCTATGCGGCGCTCATCCTTGTCAATCTTGATCACCCTGGCAGTTACTTCATCACCAACCTTGAGTACATCTTTAATTTTTTCGACACGCTCTTCACTGATCTGAGAAATATGCACAAGCCCATCAATGTCGTTCTCCAACTCAATGAAAGCGCCATAATTGGTTAGTTTGGAGACCTTGCCTTTTACCATGTCACCAATCTTGAAGTACTTATCAATTTCTTCCCAAGGATCAGTGATAAGTTGCCTCATTCCCAATGAAATGCGTTGGCCATCAGCATCAACATCCAGTACGATCGCATCGACTTCATCACCTTTCTTCACCATTTCTGATGGATGATTAATTTTGCGGGTCCAGGACATGTCGGAGACGTGAACCATGCCATCAATACCTTCTTCGAGTTCGATAAAGGCGCCATAAGTTGTGAGATTGCGCACTTTTCCGCGCACACGCGCGCCAACCGGGTAATTGTGGCGTGCCATATCCCATGGATTAACTTCTAGCTGACGTACTCCAAGGGAAATTTTCTGATCATCTTTTTGGATTCCAAGTATCACGGCTTGAATTTCATCACCGATACGAAGGACTTCCCCAGGCTTGGTGACGCGCTTTGTCCAGGAAAGCTCAGTTACGTGAACAAGACCTTCGACTCCTTGTTCGATTTCAACAAAGGCACCATAGGGCACCATATTAACAACTTTACCTGTAATTGTACTACCAATTGGGTACTTCTCCTCAATTTTGTCCCATGGATTATTAGTCAGTTGCTTAAGACCCAAAGATACACGCTCACGATCACGGTCAATTTCGATGATCATAACCTCAAGCTCTTCACCTTGTTTCACCATCTCAGACGGATGCTGAATGCGTCCCCAGGACATGTCTGTGATATGTAAGAGACCATCAAGACCATCAAGGTCAACGAACGCGCCATAATCGGTGATGTTTTTAACTTGGCCTCGGCGCACATCGCCTGGTTTCACTTCTTCAAGCAATGCACGACGTTTTTCCATGCGCTGCTCTTCTATTAATTCCCGACGTGAAACGACAATATTTTTGCGATCGAGGTTAATTTTAATAACTTTAAAATCGTATGTTTGCCCTACATACTGATCGAGATTCTTAGGCGGCTGAACATCAATTTGCGAAGCTGGCATGAATGAATCCACACCGATGCTGACAATGAGTCCACCTTTTACTTTGGAGCGTACGCGTCCTTGAATGACTGACCCTTCTTCACAGTTATCGACAATCTTCTCCCAATTTTTTTTCTGTTCGGCTTTGTCGTAAGAGATAACCGGGTTGCCCTCACGATCTTCGATTTTTTCCAGAAAAACGTCTATTTCAGAACCTACCTGTAGTTCGCTAATATCGACAAATTCGTTAGCATTAATAATGCCTTCCGATTTACCACCAATATCGACGACAATTTCGTTGGGTCTAATTTCTATGATAGTTCCTTTGATTATGGAACCTTCGACAAGATTATCTATTTCGCTGCTTTGCAGCAATTCTTCCATTAAGCTCATATTTTATGAGTGTCGCATTCCTGAAAAGATATGCAGTTGGGTTGAAGTTAATATTAAGTTTCTCTGGAGCAGAGTGCACAACAACAGGAGAAGTTGTTATCAGAGGAATATAAGAAGCTAGAATCAATACAAGTGCCTGCAAGCGTAAAATACGTTTTTATGTTACAGGAACGAAGTTTTTGGGTATTTGTGCGAAGAGATCATCGGATTGAAAGCATTGGGTTTTTCACAAACTACCCGCGCTCTGACATTTCAACGTAGTCGCGCTGTTTTGATCCTGTGTATATCTGACGTGGTCGATGAATGCGACTTTTGGTGTTTTCTGCAATTTCTTTCCAATTGGCAATCCAGCCAGGCATACGCCCTATTGCAAACATGACGGTAAACATGTCTACGGGAATGCCAATCGCTTTAAGTAAAATGCCGCTGTAGAAATCTACATTTGGATAAAGTTTACGCTCGATGAAATATTTATCTTCCAGTGCAGCCCGTTCCAGACGTTTGGCAATGTCCAACAGTGGATCATCGACTCCTAGTTTTTTAAGTACACTTTCACAACTTTTGCCTAAAATTTTTGCTCTTGGATCATAGTTTTTATAAACACGGTGTCCAAAACCCATCAATTTGGCTTTACCATCTTTTGCATCTTTGATAAATTTTGAGCCGTCATCACCGGATTTATGAATCTCTTCGAGCATATGAATCACCGCCATGTTGGCGCCACCGTGAGAGGGACCCCAAAGCGCACAAACACCGGCTGAGACCGATGCAAACAAATTAGCTCCTCCGGAAGCTACCATACGAACAGTAGAAGTCGAACAGTTTTGCTCGTGATCGGCATGCAACATTAAAAACAGATCCAGTGCTTCGACAGCCCCGGAATCATCCACGTAATCTTGGTACGGCATCGAAAACATCATATGCAGGAAATTGTCAGCATACTTGCGTCTGTTGTCGGGATATACATACGGCAGCCCTAGTTTCATGCGATAGGCCATTGCCGCAATTGTCCGGACTTTTGAGATCAAAAGCGCTGCAGTTTGATCAAAATAGGCCAAATCCTGCTTTCGATCATTAGTAGACATTTGAGGGTAGTAAGCGCCAAGAGAATTCAGCATGGATGAGAGAATCAACATCGGGTGTGCATCCGTTGGATAACCTTCAAAATGGTGGTGCATACCTGTGTGGATGGATGAACTGGTTCGTACCCTGTCGCGAAATTCTGTCAGTTGTGTTTCGGTGGGAAGTTCGCCATAGATAATCAGATAGGCTGTCTCCAGGAAGATAGACCGCTCGGCCAGTTGGTCGATGGCATAGCCACGATGACGCAGGATTCCCTGCTCACCATTGATGAAGGTTATGTTACTCAGACAGGAACCTGTATTCCCATACCCTTCGTCGAAATTGATATATCCGCTCTTCGATCGTAAGGTTCTCGTATCAAGTGCTTTTTCCTGTTCGGACCCCTCGATTACTGGGAATTCGTATGTTTTACCATCTATTTGGATTGTGCCTGTTACTTCCATGTTGTTGATTGATCGGATGAATAGTTAGAAAAATTTTACGCTTAACTGATTATTTTTTAGAAATTAAAACATCTTTATTCAAAGCAACTTCAGAAAATTGTCATATAGTTGCAATCCTTTTGCCTGACTTTTTTCGGGATGAAACTGAGTGGCGTAACACTTCCCGGAGCAAATACCCGAAACAAAGCGACCATCATAATCTGTTTCAAACAAAATCAGATCTTTTTGTACGGGCTCAACAAAATAACTGTGGACGAAGTAAAACTGATCTTTACCGCTGATTAGACCTTTTGTAATCGGGTGATCAGCAGTGAAAAGTATTGAGTTCCATCCCATGTGAGGTACTTTCAGCGGGGCTTTAACATCGAAACGCCGTACATTTCCTCTAAAAATACCAAGTGCTTTCGTATCTCCTTCTTCGGAATGATCAAACAGGGCTTGTAGCCCAAGACATATTCCGAAAAAAGGCTTATCTGCTGCAATCCAGTCTCGAATCATGTTATCAAGTCCGGTCTCCTGAAGCAGGCGCATCGCATCAATGATCGCTCCCTGACCGGGAAAAACAAGCGCATCGAAAGCCTTAATTTCATTAGGGTCAGAAACTATTTTTGTAATTGCCCCGACGTGTTCCCAGGCGCGTACAACGCTGCGCAAATTTCCCATCCCATAATCAATTACTGCTAAAAGCGGCTTTGCATTGTGAGAATTTATGTTCATTCAAAAAAAACTAAAAAAAAACCTGCGGTTAAGACCACAGGTTTTTGTAAGTAAATTTGCGAAATAATTAGTTTACCAATGCTTTCAGGCCAGCTCCGGGCTTGAATTTAACTACATTGCTTGCCGCAATTTTAATTTTCTTACCGGTTTGCGGATTTCTACCCTCGCGAGCTGCTCGCTTCGACACTGAATATGTCCCGAAGCCGATAAGCTGCACATTTTTATCTTTTTTGATACCTTCTTTAATGCCTTCGATGACAGCCTCAACAGCACGCTCTGCGGCTGCCTTTGAAGTATCGTCTCCGAGGGAGAGTTGTACTTTTTCTACAAGTTCTGCTTTATTCATAAATATTGGTTTCTTAATAATTGAGTTTATTTGGTTTATAACCGTTAAGAGAAATGAAGGTTGGTTTAGTTAACCGTCAATATAAAATGGTAATAATATATAATTAATTCACGCTTTCATTCACTGATTTTTCTCTCTGAGAGGTAAAATCTTATTTTTCGCGAGCCTCCAATATCTGCTTCAATAGTTTCTCAACTGCTTCATTTAAAGTAATTTCTTGCTCGTTGGAAATTTGCCAGGCGCGCTTAAGAAGTTGAGATGCCATCGTCCGGGCTTTTTTTTCCGGAGCACCCATTTTTAGGAACAACGATTCAATAAGTTTCTGTTGTTCTTCGTTATCTTTCATCATTTACCATCACTTTCATCTTTTGAAAACAAACCAACGACTTTTGCACCGCCGGATTTGTAACTCAATGACTCACCGACAATTGCATGTCGTATCTTTAGTAACGCAACCCCTTGCCAGCCATCTTCAGTTGAAAATGCGCTACGCAATTCCCCCACTTGCCTTGAAGTATTATTGTACAGGGCAACCGGACATTCGGGAGCTTCGCCGGAACCACACAACAAAAAGAGCGCGCGCTGCGCACGACCTACATTATGCATGCGTGCAACCACTTCCTGCCCCAAATAACAACCCTTTGTAAGCGAAACTCCACGGTTAACCAACGCGCCTTCACCCGGCAAATCCGATGGACCGATCTCCTTCGGTATGCTCGGGAAGCCAGCAGCCAGACGCATCAATTCAACCTGCTGCAATGAAACAAATTCAACACCTTCCCGGATGAGACATCTTTTTAACTCAGCAATCTTCTCAGCAGACTCTGACCAAAGTTCAAAACATGGCTCCAGAGAACGTCGTCCCCGATAAATGTATATCCCGCCTGCATTAACGAACGTTCCATCAGCTGGCGCTTGTATTGACAGCGATTGTAAAACTGCCACGGCCCTCTCGCCAATCAGCGCAATTGCACGTCCCTCAGGCAAACATTCGATCGCAACATCATCTGCAATAATATGCCGCTCCAATTTATCGACAATCGTTGCTGCCCGAGAGTGTTCACTCAAAAGACGAAATTGTGCGTCTCCTTCGCACAGCACAAAACTGTCGGCAGCTACTTTACCCTTTACATCAAGCCACAAACCATAAGTACAGCGACCCGACTCAAAAGGATACAAGTCACCTGAAAACTGACTTTGTAAAAAATCAGCTGCATCTTCGTCATTTGCTAGCAAATGCGCAGCAGGCTTGTACTCATATCCATAAAAAAATGACATGTTGATAACAATTTCAAACTCAGAACTTCAAACTTCAAACTTCTTTTTTTAATTATGGCTTGTACGCAGCTTATGATTACCTATGCGTTTTTATTTGTGAAGAAAGTAACTGACATCAATATTTCGTCAAAAACACTGCTGCCATCACCGGTTGCTCTATGTGAGGAGATCCGAAAGACAGATGCCACGGACAAATTTGTCGCAGAGAGCCGCGAAGACATCCACAAAATCATTTTTGGAGATGACCGCCGCCTGCTTGTAGTTGTTGGACCCTGTTCAATTCACGATTTGCAAGCAGGTCGTGAATATGCCCATAAGCTTAGTACATTGGCCAAACGAGTAAAAGACCGTATGCTATTAGTCATGCGAGTCTACTTCGAGAAGCCTAGAACAACTGTTGGCTGGAAAGGTCTCATAATGGACCCAAATCTTGACGGCACTAGCGACATCCCCAACGGCTTGCGCATTGCCCGAAGGTTCCTGGCTGAAGTCATCGACCTTGGCATACCGACAGCGACTGAATTGCTCGATCCAATCACACCTCAATATATTGCTGATTTAATTTGCTGGTCAGCGATCGGAGCCCGAACAACTGAAAGCCAGACTCATCGTCAAATGGCTTCCGGACTTTCCATGCCGCTCGGCTTCAAAAACGCGACTGATGGCGGTATTGACGTTGCAATCCATGCAATTCAGGCGGCTGGACAGTCGCAAACATTTCTCGGCATTGATAACCAGGGAAAAGCAAGTGCACTCACGACCAATGGTAACCCAAACTGCCACATTGTTTTACGCGGCGGTTCAAATGGCCCGAATTACAGTGTCGCTCATGTCAAAGAAGTGAGCGACAAACTGGTCAAAGCCGGACTGACTCCCGCAATCATGATTGACTGCAGCCATGCCAACAGTGGCAAAGACCCTTCCCGGCAACCCGAAGTCTTCGCAGAATTAGTTGAACAAAGCCTCACCAATCCTCACATCATCGGTGCCATGCTGGAGAGCAACATCAACTTCGGTAGTCAACCATTCCCTCAACCCGTTGAATCACTCAAATATGGAGTTTCCATCACCGACGGTTGTATCGACTGGGAAACTACTGAAAAAATAATCCTGGAAGCCTATGAAAAGCTCGCACCAATATTCACATAAGTTAGCAAATTACGTAAGACTTCTTTGTCAGCGACGATCTAACGACGGCAACCCAAACAAAACAATATTTCGTTAATCAAATATCAAACAATCCTTACAATATCATGAGTCAAACACCCATTCGTATTGCAGTAACGGGCGCCGCCGGACAAATTGGCTACGCTCTGCTTTTTCGTATCGCTTCCGGTGCCATGTTCGGCCCCGATCAACCGGTAGCTTTAAATCTGATCGAAATCCCACCCGCACTCGACGCACTCAAAGGTGTCGTCATGGAACTCGACGATTGTGCTTTTCCACTCCTCAAAGATATTGTTGTAACCACCGACCTTGATGAAGGATTTAAAGATGTAAACTGGGCGCTTCTGGTTGGCTCCGTCCCACGTAAAGCTGGTATGGAACGTGGAGACCTGCTCAACATCAACGGTAAAATTTTTACCGGTCAGGGACAGGCCATCGCTCACAACGCTGCTCCTGATGTACGCATCTTAGTCGTCGGTAATCCCTGCAACACCAACTGTCTCATTGCTATGCACAATGCCGATGGCATACCGAAAGATCGCTGGTTTGCCATGACAATGCTTGATGAAAATCGCGCCAAGACTCAACTCGCGCAAAAAGCAGGTGTTGACGTCACCGCAGTCACCAACATGACAATCTGGGGCAATCACTCCGCCACCCAGTACCCGGACTTTTATTCAGCAAAAATCAACGGCAAATCTGCTGCCGAGGTCATTGGTGAAGAAACATGGCTCAAAGAAGAATTCATCCCAACCGTTCAAAAACGCGGCGCAGCCATCATTGCCGCCCGTGGAGCATCCTCAGCCGCATCTGCAGCCAATGCAGTAGTTGATTCAGTCCGTAAAATCACAACACCTACACCAGCAGGGGACAGCTTCAGCATGTGCATCTGTTCTGATGGTAGCTACGGCACAACGGAAGGACTAATCACTTCCCTGCCCGTTCGCTCCGATGGCAAACAAATCGAAGTGGTTCAAGGCATTGAAATCAATGAGTTCAGCCGCGAAAAAATCGATATCTCTGTCAAAGAACTCGAAGCCGAGCGTGATGCTGTTGTAGAACTGATTTAAAGTTAGCTGTTATTGAGATAAATCAAAAACGAATAGTTAATTAACACAATTTGAACGAAGAACAGGCAGACGACTCAAGTTCGTCTGCCTGTCTTTTTTTACTTATGATTGATTAACAGCTTCCTGGCCCGGCTTACCTGCCATTGTCGTTGACTTAAGTTAAAATCGGCCGTTTTAGCAAAGGAGAGTGGGTTTTCCAACCTGCCTCTTGCTTTGGATTGGCGGACAGAAATGTCCACCCTCCTCTTATGTTAGCCGTGATCCAAATAATTAAGTCGACGGCAGTGCGGCTAACCTTGCTCTTCGGAAATATGTTTTGCTTGCTATAAGGCGCACAAAACTCAGTTAATCCGGCACTGGCAGACAGCTACATTGGCAACTTTTCCCCGAATTTCATCTGCATGTGCTTTTTCATCATCTACTTTGAAGAAATATGCCAATGGGATTGCATAGAGCCAATGGCGGCACATTGAGAGTATTGGAAACAAAATGCCACCTTCCAGACCTGCAATGCCAAATCCCAAAAGTGGAAACAAAAGAAACCAGACCAGCATAACGGTCTCCAGTGTTATAAAGCACAGAGCGCGAAACCATCCTGGCCCCCAGAGCGAGGGAGCCAGTGCGGCATAAATGGCGGCCAGCGCTACACCATTGCCAAAATGCATCAGCAATGCTATAGGTTGCGGTACGCCGACAGCTTTTGACAGTACGCTGGGGATGTCCCACCAGGTTCCGGTGAAGATAAAGCCGGTGAGATCGAAGAGCAGTGTGCCGATAACGCCAGCGAGGAATGTTTTTTTCCAGTCAATTTTCATGATTTTTATTTGTTTTTTATGGTTAGTTTTGAATAAGAATGTGTTCTTGTTTTTATTGTGTACGATTAAATGCTTTGGAATGATGCAAAGCTCATCCCGAACTCAGAGTCTTCGTTCGGACTTCTCAATAGGCTGGTCATTGATAGAAGCAAAGCGGCGCGCCATGAGCCCATCTTTATCAAATTCCCAGTTTTCATTGCCATGCGAGCGAAACCATTGACCTGAGTCATCGTGCCACTCATACTCAAACCGCACAGCAATACGGTTTTCGTTAAAGGCCCAGAGAGTCTTTTTCAATTTGTAATCCAGCTCACGTTGCCACTTGCGTGACAGGAAAGCGATTATCTCATCTCGACCATTGATGAACTCCGAACGATTTCGCCATTCCGAGTCCTTGCTATAAGCAAGGGAAATACGCACAGGGTCCTTCGAGTTCCAGGCATCTTCAGCAAGCTGAACTTTTCTTTTTGCACTTACCTCATCGAATGGAGGTAGGAGTGATTTTTGAGTTTGTAATACTATCATCTCATTTCTTGTTTTTTGAAAAAGATTTTACTTATGGCAAAACGGATAAAAAAATCTCACGCCAAGACCCTAAGACCCAAAGATAAAGATAATAGCTCAATGGATTGGGAAAAACTTGGGGTCTTTGGGTCTTGGCGTGAGCCACTAGCGTATCCTCAGTTTCAGCGTTTCAGACTTTGGTTGCGGCTTTGCTGCCCTGTGTGTTCATTGTTTAATCATTAGCCGGACGACAATAAATGTCGTCCGGACATCAGTATTCAGGTTTTTGTAAAATTAACGCTCATTTGCATAAACTGCTGAAAGAGCCTCTACTTCTGGAAAATCGATTTCCGTCTGAGCGAAACGATTGAAATAGTTCGTGAATAAATTCATGGCCACAATTCCAACGATCTCTGTTGCTTCTTCCGGCGTTACACCAGCAGCAACAGCACTTGCGTAATCATGCTCTGCTACATTGCCCCGGGTCTCTAAAATATGCTTCGCAAGACCCAATATGGCCTTTTCCTTAACATTTTCAGATTCACCATTTCGAGCCGCTTCGAGTTCACTTTGCGGAATTTTCATATGACTGCCAATGGCACAGTGCACACTCAAGCAATAGTTACAGGCATTTTCCTCAGAT
>JBNKZP010000041.1:0-11507 GCA_050301675.1 Puniceicoccaceae bacterium | reverse complement strand
AATCGAATTTGTTGCCCGAGCCGATCGCTCTGCGCGCTACACTGGAGCCAGATTCAGATTGGACACTCTATGCGGCAATGAATGAGTCGGCTTTGATTTTTGATGTGAGCATGGAGGAAAAACCGGACGGTTATCTTTTTGCGGGACAGATCCGTCAGCCTGGAGAGATCATCAAGTTAACCATGGAACTGAAATCAGGAGAGTTGTTGCCGAGAATTTTCAGAATGCACTCCTCTGGCTTTACTCTGGACGCTTCATTGCTCTCTCTTTGGCCGAACTGGAACGGAGATTCAATTGAATTTCAGACGATCCAAATCGATTGGAATGCCGGGGCATGTACTGGAATTTTAAAATTAAGCAGTGAACTTCAAGCTGTCAGTGGCAGGTCAATGCCGCTCGAAGCCAGCCTGCAGATAGCGGGTGATTTAACCGCGATGAACATTCAGTTATTGATACAGCCTGATTTGGAAAATGACAGCGCTATTGTTTTCAACGGAAGCATTGATCTTTCGGCTCAGGCGCTTGAGTTGGATTACAAAATTAAGCTGTCAAGTGAATGCTTAGACGCTTTTTTAGACTTACCTGTTTTTTCAGATCGGTTATGGGTTAAAGGCACTGCAAAAGGTCCCTGGCTTAGTCCGGAGCTTAACTTCGAAGTCCTGGAGGCCGCGTTAGCTATTCCTGAACTGAAAACGATCCGGGTACAAGGGGCGGGAAGTATCAAAAATTTAAATGCGTTTCAATGGAATGGCATTGCCGAAAGTGAAGGTGCCTGTCTCTGCTCTGAGATTACCGGACAAATAAGCGCAGAAGCGATTCATCTCGAAATGTTGAGTCTGAATCTGTATGACCCACAACTTCCCGAAGTTGTATTACGCGAGCCGTTCTCCATTGACTTTGATTTAACGAAAGATCGCGTTTTTGACCGTTTGTCGGTTTCTGCTTTCGAATTGAGCGGCATCGAAGAACAATTGTCCGGAGCTTACAGTCCGGAAGCGGGAATGTTTCTGGAAATTAATAACTTCTCCAGCGCTCGATTAAATCACTGGCTTTGTGAACCGCTGCCATCTTGTGAACTTGAATCGCTGACTGCCAGAATCACTGCATTCGATCCTTTTTTAGAGGGCGAACTTGAAGTTAAATTACTTGAACTGGATTTTGGAAATTCGTCTTCGGATAAAGACTTGCCTGTAATCGACTCGATTCAGCTGCAGACAGTTGCAAATTCTGAATATCTGGAAATCGCCAGTGTTCAGGTATTATTAAATCAGAGTGAGCTGGAGGGGGCCATGATGTTTCCGGCGGATCGTTTGAAAAACTGGTTATCTTCTGATGCACGAGAGGCAAGAGGTCTGTTGGAAATACTAAGGGGAGAGCTGAATTTGAAAGACTGGAAGATGGAAAACTGGGTTGAATGGCTGCCAGCGGGTCTCTTCCGCCAAAGTGGTTCTTTGAATGGCTCCCTGAAAATTAGTGAAGGCCTTGATTTAAACGGAGCCATACAATTTCAGGATTTTGCACTACGACCGACAGGATTTCTGTCTTCGGTCGATCAGATTTCAGGGAGCCTGCTTTTGACTGGTAAACGTTTAGAGCTTCAGTCAACTTCCGCTCGTGTTGGAGGCAGTAATTTTGAAGCTGCAGGCTGGGTAGATTTTCAAGACAACAGAGATGGTTTGTGGAATATCAAGATATTCGGTGAGAATGTTCCTATACTGCGAACGACCGATATGATTCTGCGGAGCGATATAAATTTGGAAGTGCTGCACCTGAAGCAAGATGATAAGCCTTTAGTTCAGGGACGGCTTGATTTAAAATCCAGTACGCTCTTGATCGAATTCGATCCGCTGGCCGTGAATACTGAATCGAAGCCCAGTTTGAGGCCTCCGTTTTTTTCCATCAAACAGGAGTTTATTAGCGACTGGTTGTTTGATGTCACCATTTTCGGGGAGTCATTTATGCGTGTACGCAGTCCTTATTTCAAAACACAGCTTTCAACGGATTTACACTTAGGGGGTAGTTTTGAAGAGCCGGAATTGGTTGGCAGTGTGCGAACTGTTGATGGACAACTGTTATTTCCGGGCATGAAGATGCGAATCAATAAAGGAGAGGCTTTTATTGTGCCTTCGGAACTAAATGTAGTACAGTTGGATTTTTCAGGTACGGCGCAATCGGCTTCATACGTCGTCACAATGGAAGTGAGTAATACCTTAGATGAACCCCATATTCAGTTATACTCTACTCCGGAGCTTCCCAATGTTTCCATTGTGCGGTTGTTGGCCACAGGAACAACGAGTGGAAGCGGTGCGGCTGCTATAGGTCTTTATTTGGGCAAGGGATTTCTCGGTGCAGGGAGTATGAATGAGACTTTGATGGATCGGCTTACGATCGACCTTAGTAAGAAACAAAGTCGTTCCGGTCGTCAAACCTTTAGTGCACGCTTCGATTTGAACGAGGACTGGTCTCTGAAGGGTGAATACGATCAGTACGATGCTTATAATATGGATTTGATTTGGCATTTGTTAAGACGATGAGTTTCAAAATTTCTTATATCTTCGTCGTCCTTGCTGTTATCTGTCTATATGTTCCACTTGGAGCTCAGGAGAATCTCAGAATCAAGGGATTCAGTTTCTTCAAAAATATGAACTATAAAGGACGCCTCGCTTTCCTTCATGGTGTCCCCGTTGACGAGCCAGCTTTTCTTGATGCAGCTTTTCTCGAAGACAGCGCTTATTTGCTTTTGCAGCAGTTGAAACGCAACGGATATTTGAAGCCTAGAGTTGAAGGCGTCTTCCAGGTTGGCGATGTTTCCAGGTATGCAGTCTGGGAGAATGAGTATTCGATTCAGTTGGATGCTGATTTTTTTGCGGATTATGCTACCTTTTACTTACGGCCCGGAGTGCTTTATTATTATGAATCGGTCGAGGTAAAGGGTGTCGTTGTCTTGGATGAGGAAACGATTCGTCGTTATTTTATCCCGGATGATTTTTGGGTGACCACGAAATCCTCGCGCGTATTTACTGAGAGCAACTTTGAGCAACGCATCCAACGCTTGCTGAATACTTTGTGGCAAATGGGCTATCGCAAGGCAAAAGTAGTTACAAAAGATGCGGTTTTCAATGATGATACAGGAGCGGTTGCGGCGACTCTCTCGATTAATCCGGGGCCGCTACATCGTATTGGCCAGGTGGTGGTCGAGCGGATTGATGATGCTGGTACAGTTGTAGAAACAGAGACAGAAAGTCCTGATGCACTGCTTACTGCAGAATGGGAACAATCTAAGCAGCAAGCGCTTCGCAATGCAGCGTATCGTAATGGTTATGCCGATGTGGAAATTTCGAGAACAGTGAGCGAACGGAGTTTGGATGAGCAAGGCATTTTGATATCAGACATTCATTATCGAATAAAACTGAATTCAGTTGTTTTATTTGACGGAGTACAATTTTTAGGAGAGGGCGCAACCAAGCCAGCTGTTTTGGAGCGATGTATTGAGATGTCTTCCGGAGATCCGCTCAATCCTTTGTTGGCAAGCAGTTCGCGTCGTCAATTGATGGGCCTTGGTATTTTCAAGGAAATCAGAATGAGCTATGTGCCCGAGGATGGCCCCAGGCGAAAGGTAATTTACGATTTAACCCCGGCGTCTCGAAAGGAACTGGATCTGCTCGTCGGGTGGGGGAGTTATGAGTTGCTGCGAGGTGGTTTTAACTGGACCCAAAAAAATCTTTTTGGAAGAGCTCACCGATACGAAGTAATTGGGAAACAAAGCTTTCGTGCTACAAACCTAAAGACAACATATTTTGTACCTCGATTCCTTGAGAGTGAATTTACTGCTTATACTTCAGCAGAATACAGTTTTCGTGAAGAAGTTTCTTTTGATCGTTTGGAAAGGAGTGTTACTACGGGTCTTTCCAGAACGTTTGCCGAGTCTGATATCATGTTTACACTTGAGTATAGTTACGCTCGTAAAGATGCAGATCGTGCGTCAGGCTCAGATTTTGATTCAGATGATAAAGCAAGAGTCGGTAGTGTTCTGGGAAGGCTGAGCCTGGATCGTCGAGATAATTTTCTGGTGCCGACAAGCGGATATATGCTTTACTCTGAGGTTAATGTTGCAAGCGAGTTGCTTGGTGGATCCGTTGCCTTTTCAAAAAGTGAAATTTGGTGGCAGCTTTCACACGGTACTCAACGATTTCGTCTTATTACATCTTGAGTTCAGGAGTGGCGCAATTTTTTCGGAAAGTAATGATATTCCATTTACAGAACGTTTTTTTATCGGCGGCGAGAACACGGTTCGCGGCTATTTGCAGGGGGAAGCTTCACCACTTGATGCAAACGGAGAGCAAATTGGGGCAGAGTCTTTCGCTTTACTCAATGTAGAACTGGAGAAGCCTCTGCTGCAAAACCTTTCCCTGGTGGTTTTTTTGGATACAGTGACGAACGCCCGGGATGGTTATTTTGAGAGCAACGTTGAATCTCTCAGTTCTGCAGGGACGGGCTTTCGTTATCAGACTGTGGTTGGGCCGGTACGTCTGGAATATGGTCATAATTTGAATCCACGTGCCTCGGATCCGGATGGAACCTTACACTTTTCGATTGGATTTCCTTTTTGATGTCAAGTGGCTGATAAACCTGGACTCTTCAACTGAAACCACAGAGCAGCAGAGCCGCAACCAAAGTCTGAAGTATTGAAACGCTGTGTCTCTCGCGAAGCCGCAAAGACAAGAAGCCACAATCAGAAATAAGATTGGCATGGATGCACCGGATAAACAGGATTTTAAGCAGTTCCTTGTATTCTATTTTCAATGTTCGGCGTTCAAAGTTCGATGTTGTTTGCCGCTCTGCGCTTATTCGATTCGTGGGCTCAACTGCCGTAACGCGCAGATCAAAAAAAGGAAAGAGAATCAAAAATCTGTGCCCATCTGAGCAATCTGTGGTTATCCACACCCACCTTGAACCAGTCGAGCTAGTCAATGCGAGATTACGTGCCAGGATTTCTAAAAAGCATTTGCACCTTGCAAGCGACAGGCTCGCATGACTACTCTCGACGTTGAGCAGAAATACAAAGTTGACTGTATCTAAAAAACAACCAGAAGTAAGTTTATGAGTGTCTTAAGTGCAGTAATTATTCCAGACCCTGATGGTGGGTATGTCTCCCAAAATCCAGAAACAGGTACAACATCTCAAGGTGAGACGATAGATGAAGCGTTAAGCAATCTCAAGGAAGCAACTGAGTTGTATCTTGAAGAATTCATAGCAAAACTGTAAAGCTCAACAAGACGGGATATGACAACTCCGTCACGGCTCCGCTTCCACTCCGTGCATACCCTTTAAGGGGCTGTAAGATATTTCACAGGAACCTATGAACCACTTTGCAGATTAGAATTTTAAAGAAGAGCGATTGCCGACTATGAAAGATTACAGAACAGAGCGTGAGCGATCTCATCGGACGCAGAATTGCGATTCGGCCATTATGGAAGCAACTGTGAAACACACCAGCTCAGACCAAGTCACGATAGTCAACGTCTGTGCCGCGCCATCCTCTACAAATTTGATCCTCGCCTAGCGCACAGCCGCGACTACGTTCACCGGTCTGCAAAGAATTTCACAGGAACCTATGAACCACTTTGCAGATTGGAATTTTAAAGAAGAGCGATTGCAGACTATGAAATAACAAAGGACAGAGCGTAAGCAATCTCATGCTACGCAGAGTTGTGATTCGACAGGCATGGATGCAGATGGGAACCACACCAACTCAGACCAAGTCACGGTAGTCACAACGTCTGTGCCGTGCTACGACCTAGACCCCCACAAGCCACGAGAGTCGCCTGCGCTCTAAAGACGATACTCAACCAGCAATCTGTATTGCGCAACTCTATCGAGGAGCCTTCCTCGGGCTCTCCGGTCAACAATCGGATAATTATGTTTGCGTCGAGAAGGTAACTACTCATCGATTAGACCTTCATTTACAATATGTTCTGACCATTCTTCTCGACTGATCTTTCATTCATCCCGCCAACGGAGAGGTTTTTTGATGTAAGCTTTTAGGGTGCCTGCTGAGGCAAGTACTTCGGGATGCGTTCGGACAACGACTTGATTGTCTTGATTGAAGCCTTGCCACCTTCCAATATTTTACGGCAGCACGAGATCGGTTTCGTGGCTTAACCAGTTGCGCAGGTTGTTGCTGATTTCTATGCAGATTTTAGTCTGTTCTTCAGGTACGCTGTCGGGTGTGGGATCGTTAATGAACTGTCTTGCTGGATTCCGTAGTTGTTTCGGAAGCTGTGGCCACCATGATTCGCGGACGGGATAACCTTCGTCTTTAAGGAGCAAGTAGAGGGCTTTCAGAAAAATAATCTCCGGCGACTTTTTTTCGTTAAAAGCATTTAAGGTGCGCTCGATAATTTTGTAAAGAACATCGGGTTCAGCCATATGCGGTGCGTTCCTTACGATGAGCGAACAAAATTCGGAGGCGCATTGCAAGGTGCGGTACGATTGACCAACATTACTCCGTCGTTCTATGAGATGGTATTCCTTGATGAAACGTGCGGCTCCCTGACGGGGTGGTTCCATGAGAATTTCAGCAGTGTCGAGGAAATCGGGTTTGGTGTGTGATAATTGTTTCCTTGAAATGCGCTGCAGGCAGAGGATGTAACCTGTCTCTTTGGTAAGGACATCAAGTTTGTAGAAAGATTCGCCACTGGGTTTAATACGTAGTACCAGTGCGCGTTCAGCGGTAGCCGGTAAGCCCATGCTATGATGATTTAAATCAGGCCGAGTACCATTTTGCCTTCTTCGGTAATCATGTCTTGATTCCAGGGTGGGTCCCATACGATATCAACGCTGGCTTCGGTAACACCGGGAACGGCTTCCAGGCGTGTTTTGGCGTCTTCTGCAATCACGGGTCCCATACCGCAGCCGGGTGCGGTCAAAGTCATTTGCACGTCGACTTTGTTGCCGCCATTTTCATGATCACTGCTTTCCAGCGAATATACGAGTCCGAGATCGACTATGTTTACGGGAATTTCTGGATCAAATACTGTTTTAAGCGCTTCCCAGAGTGTGTCTTTATCAATCGGACCTGCATCCGTTTTGGCTTTGTCGGAATGATCAGCGCCAGTCACATTTTCACCCAGTGCATCTGCATTTGCACCGCTGATGCGAAACATGCCATTTTGTGTCATCACCGTGAAGTTGCCACCGAGTCGATGGGTAATGGTGATTGCTTCACCTTCCGGCAAGGTCATTGAGGTGCCTTGCGGAATGAGCGTGGCTTCTACTTCGCGGGTAAGTGTACGTTGTTCGTCGGACATGAGGTTGGAAATTTGAAGTTTAAAGTTCGAAGTTCAAAGTTCCTTCGGGCTTTGATGGGTTGTGATTAAGGCTAAGGTTAATCTTATTCGGACAGTTACTTGATCTTCGAATCAAATTTCTGGTGGATAAGGCTGCGGAGGTTTTCCGCAAGTTCGTCATTTTCGATTTTTTCAATTACTTCTTCAAAAAAGCCGAAGACCATCAGTTTCATAGCTTCACGTTTTGGAATACCACGCTGCATCATGTAAAAAAGTTCTTCAGCATCTACGTTGCCGGTCGTTGCTCCGTGTGAACATTTTACGTCGTTGGCCAGTATTTCAAGACCCGGAAGTGCATTTGCTTCAGCAGTTGGATCGAGCAACAAGTTGCGGTTGGTCTGGTAGGCATCGGTCTGTTGGGCATTTTCAGCAACTTTGATCAGACCAGAGAAGATGGTACGTGCATTGTCGAGAAGTGCATTTTTATAGAGCAGGTCCGAAACTGCATTCCCGGCATTGTGCGTCTGAAAAGTGCGTTGATCGAATTCCTGATTTTTTTCAGCTATAGTAAGCGAGTACATTTTGACGTCAGCGCCGGAACCTTCGATACGTGACTGGTTTTCATATCGAGCACGCTCGGCGCCGATGTTGACCGCTATGGTTTTAACGGATGAATTACGGTCTGCGACGGTGGTATCCAATTGGAAAGAAACCGTTTTTTCATTCCAGTTCTGTACAACCTTGCGAAATATCTTAGCGTTGCTGGCTGCATGAATGTTAGACACAGAAACATTAAGCGCGCCATTTTGTACTGTGTCTGAAAAGAAGATGTCGACGACAGACACTTTGGCATTGTCTTCTGCTATAATCAGAGTGTGCGGGAAGACAGCTGCATTTTCGCCATAGGTCCAATAGTAGTTTACGAATGGATCTTTGATTTCAACACCTTTGGGTACATACAATACAGAGCCTGCTTTTACGAATTGTGCATGTAGGCCAAAGTATTTCTCAGAACCCAGTTCAGTGGATTCTTGTAGGAAATAACGATGCATTAGCTTGGGGTGTTGCTCAATGGCATCAATGAGTGGCAAATAAATAACACCTTTGTCACGAAGTTCTTGGTCGATCCCTTCAAAGTATGCTTGAGCATCATCTGCAAAAACTATCTTTCCTGCACAGTTGGATATCAGATTCGAGCGTTTTTTAAATGCTTCCAGTTTTTCATCGGCAGGAGCAGGAGCAGGTGCAAATCCATTGATGTCTAGTTTTCCAACCGAGGCGAAGCGCCAGCGTTCATCATGGGCGCTCGGTGCAGGGAGATTTTCGAATCGGGCTTTTCCTTGTTCGCGTAACGAGTTAAGCCATGCCGGTTCGGTCTTTGTAGTAGTTTCGATAGGATTTTCCAAGATGGTTGCGTTCATTTTAATATTCAAAATTCGACGTTCAATTTGCAGGTATTGATTTTGTTTCGGCTCAGCCGACAGAACCTTCCATTTCCATGTCGATAAGCCGTTTCAGTTCGACCGAGTACTCCATTGGGAAGGCTTTCATCAGGTCGTTAACAAATCCGTTAACAGCGAGACTCATCGCTTCGCTTTCCGAAAGTCCACGTTGCATCATATAGAAGATCTGCTCGGCGCTGACTTTGGAAACACTGGCTTCGTGCTGCACGGTATTATTTTCTCCACGGGTTGTGATTGCCGGGTAGGTGTCCGTACGGCTGTTGGTATTGATCAGCAGTGCGTCACACTCTGTATTGTTTTTACAGTTTTTAAGGTGTTTTGGCATGTGAACCTGACCTCTGTACGTTGAGCGTCCCTTGCCGATTGAAATTGATTTTGAAATGATGTTGCTTGTTGTATTGTCTGCTAGGTGAATCATTTTCGCACCGGTGTCCTGGTGTTGCCCGTTATTAGCAAGTGCAATCGAAAGTACTTCGCCGCGTGAGTGGCGACCTTTCAAAACTACGCCGGGATATTTCATCGTGAGGCGGGAGCCAATGTTACAATCGATCCACTTTACTTCAGCGCCTTCATCTGCCATGCCGCGTTTAGTAACCAGATTAAATACATTGGAGGACCAATTCTGCACGGTGATGTACTGAATTTTGGCATTTTTGAGTGCGACTAGCTCAACTACGGCGCTGTGCAGGGTAGCTGTTTCGAATTTTGGTGCAGTGCAGCCTTCCATGTAAGTGACTTCAGCGCCTTCATCGGCAATGATCAGGGTGCGTTCAAACTGGCCGAAATTTTCTGCATTGATTCTAAAATAGGCTTGAAGCGGCTGTTTTAATTTAACGCCTTTGGGTACGTAGATGAAACTACCGCCTGAGAAGGTCGCGCTGTTAAGCGCTGCAAACTTGTTGTCCGAACTTGGGATGACTTTGCCAAAGTAAGGGCGGAAGATTTCCGGGTATTTTTCTAAACCTTCGGACGAACCGACAAAGATTACGCCTTCTTTTTCAAGATCTTCCTTCATGCGCGAATAAGAGGCTTCCGAATCGAATTGTGCCTCAACTCCAGCAAGAAACTTGCGTTCTTGTTCGGGTATGCCAAGTCGTTCGAAAGTTTGTTTTACATCGTCAGGAACATCATCCCATGATCGGGCGGGCGCTTGGCCTTTGGAGAGATAATAGCGTATTTTGTCAAAATCGATATTTTTCAGATCGTCGTCGGCCCAGTTGGTTGGCATGGGCTTCTTTTTGAAAATTTCCAGCGCTTTCAGGCGAAATTCCAGAATCCAGGGTTCCTCTTTTTTAACCTCAGAGATGTATCTTATTGTGTCTTCACTCAGGCCAACTCCAGCGTCATACGCATAGTTTTCCGGATACTTGAAATTGCCTCTTTCGGTATCAACATTAAGCGCTTCGTTCTGTACGTCTGTATCTATCATAAGTGCGAAAAGTTCATGGTTAAGGTTTTAGGCAGGGACACTTGCAAACGCTTCCTTCACCCAGTCGTAGCCTTTGGATTCAAGTTCTTTGGCGAGTTCGGCATCACCACTATGGACGATGTGGCCGTCGTACATGATATGGACAACATCCGGCACAATGTAATCCAGCAGGCGCTGGTAGTGGGTGATAATGAGGAATGCGCGATCGGAAGAACGCATCATATTGACACCTTCGGAGACAATCCGAAGAGCATCAATATCAAGGCCGGAATCCGTTTCATCCATGATGCAATACTTAGGCTCAAGCATGGACATCTGTAAAATTTCACAGCGTTTCTTTTCTCCTCCGGAGAATCCTTCGTTTAGAGAACGAGCAGTGAATTTGCGGTCTATTTTGAGCGCATCCATTTTGGCATAAAGTTCTTTGTAATATTCGACCGCATTGACCTCTTCACCTTCAGGAAGTCTTGCCTGACGAGCGGCACGGATGAAATTTGCAATGCTGACCCCGGGGATCTCGAGTGGGTATTGAAATGCTAAAAAAAGGCCAGCTTTTGCAATATCGTCCGGTTCTTGCCCCAAAACATTCACGCCATCCAGTAATATTGTGCCACTTTCTACTTCATAGTCTTCGTGCCCCGCCATGACTTTAGCGAGCGTGCTTTTGCCGGTTCCATTAGGACCCATCAATGCGTGTACTTCACCTTTAGGTATCGTAAGGCTAAAGTCCTTTAAGATGTACTGTCCGTCAATGGATGCGGTGAGATTTTTGATTTCGAGTGCGTTCATGTTATATTTTGCGTAACAGTTTCGGGGTTAAAATTAACTAATTTATCTTGCTGCGTTTACCGTTGTAAGTGATGTCTATATGTGTGGCGGAGAAGCCTTCGGGTAAGGCTTGAATCAGTTGTTTTATTGTGGATTCCGGAAGGTTGATATCGATTACTTCACCACTATCCTGACAATAGAAGTGTGCATGTTGTTTTAGGTTTGGACAGTAGCGTGTTGGCTCGCGCTCAAAATTAACCTGACGAATTAATCTGGATTCAGTGAGCGCTTCCAGGCAGTTGTAAACCGTAGCCAGCGAGATTGAGGGCATTTCATTCCGAGCACGGGCATAGATTTCATCCGCAGTGGGATGATCACGCTTTTCCAACAGTAGAGCAAAAATATGTTCGCGTTGCTTTGTGGAACGTTGCCCGCTACATTCCATAGCCTTATCTAGAAGCTCTTTGTAATGAGGTGAAAGTTGCATTTTTTGAAATACCCTAATTTGTTTTGAATGATTCTAAATCGCAATAACTCTAGTTAATTCATGGAACTGTG
>JBNKZP010000040.1:7738-11831 GCA_050301675.1 Puniceicoccaceae bacterium | reverse complement strand
AAATGTGAATGATTTCAACTGGGCAAATCATAGAGAGCCGCATCTACAAAGAAGAAAATCACTATTAAAGGAGCATCCTGAGATTAAGAAGCTATTTGGGATCGATCCTCAATTAAAGTATATAACTCTATGTTTGGTGATGGCTCATTTGGGCATAGGCTTGTTTGTCGGGCAGTTAAATACCGTACTGTTTATACTGGTTACTTATTTTATAGGCGCCACACTTTCTCAGGCGTTATTTCTGGCGGTTCATGAAATTACCCACGATTTGGCATTTAAGAAAAAGGTTCTCAACAATTGGTTGGCTTTAATTGCCAACTTGCCGATTGTTTTTCCCTTTGCTATGTCTTTCAAGACGTATCATGGCATGCACCATTGGGAACAAGGTAAAGATACGATTGATACTGATATTGCATCACGTCTGGAAGCTCGTACTTTTAAAGGATTTTTAGGAAAACTGTTCTGGTTTTTTAATCAGATTTTATTTTACGCGATCAGGCCTCTTCTGACTCATCCAATAAGACCTAAAAAATGGGATTACATAAACTGGGTGTTTCAAGTATCGATAATGGTGGTTTACTTTAATTTTGCAGGCTGGAGCGGGCTGACTTACTTACTATTGTCAATTTTTTTGGCTGGCAGTCTACATCCAACCGCAGGTCATTTCATTTCAGAGCATTACTTGTTTGAAGAAGGGCAGGAAACTTATTCTTACTACGGGCCACTAAACAAAATCACCTTTAATGTCGGATATCACAATGAGCACCATGATTTCCCAAATATTCCAGGTAGTCGCTTACCAAAACTAAAGAAAATGGCTCCGGAATATTATGATAATCTCTACGCACATCGTTCCTGGGTAGCAGTGATTCTGGCGTTTTTGTTTAACAGGAAACTATCCCTTTATTCACGAATCAAGAGATCTTGATTCTTGTGTAAAATGGTTACTTTTCCACTAAAAATAGCGAGGAACCCAGAGCCTTAGCCGAAACCAGGCTTTGTAAGTAGTCGAAAAATTGCTTGCACAACACATCCCAATTTTGTTTTTGAGCGTAAGCGAGTGCGTTTTGGCTAAGCGTCTCGGCCAAAGACGGGTTGCATAATATATCGAGTACTTTTTCAAAAAATGCTCTTTCGTTGTTGGGTTCAACGAGATAGCCGGTTTGTCCATTTTGGACGATATCACGTGGGCCACCTTCATCGGCGGCAACAACAGGCAGGCCGGAGGCCATGGCTTCGAGTACGACATTGCCAAATGTTTCCGTTGTCGAAGGAAAGATGAATAAATCGCATGAGGCATAGGTCTGTGCAAGTTCCTCACCGTACAGGTGTCCGGTAAAAGTTGCCTCGGGCATTTTTGCTTCCATGCGTTTACGGTCCGGGCCATCACCGACGACGACCAGGTTAAACTGGTTTTCGATGAGTTTGTAGAAGCGTATCAAAGTATCCGTTTCTTTTATCCTTACCAGACGGCTGACGAAAAGTATGGTTTTTGTATGTGCCAGCTTATGCTTTTGAGCAAAAGATGCGTTTCTTTTAGCGGGATGGAAATGGCTGCTATCGACTCCTCGATGCCATGATATTAGCTTATTCACTTCGAGGCCTTTCCGAATCAGGAATTGTTGAATGCTGTTGGAGGGCACAAACACCCGGTCCGAATTTTTGTATGGGTCTAATAAGGGCCGGAGAAAGAAACGGCTAATATGAGATGCAAAAGGAACTTTTCTTAAGTATAATAAATCGACATGAGCACTAAAGTGGGTGTGATAAATGGCACTTACGGGTATCCTGTATTTATGACCGTATCGGACAGCCATCTTGCCTAAAGAGGAGGGTGAACTCCAGTGTATAATGTCCGGTTGAAAAGCATTGAATAGTTTGGATACCGTTTTACTGAATTGAGGAGTAGCCAGTCGATATTGCGTGTGAAGGGGAAATGGGATCGAGGGACAGATATGGATGGGGAATTTAAAAACGGTCTTTTCCGGGGGCATGGGTGTGATGACTATCGGATCAAAGTTGGCTGGAATACGTTCCAGAATGCGGTGGCATGTGTTGCTGACGCCGTCCTGATTCTCCTTCAGGCAGTCAAGGCAGAATATGACCTTGATTTTACGCATCAACCAAGCCAATTGCCTTCTCAAAACATTCAAGTGCTAGATCAAGATGGTGCTTTTCGTGAGTCGCTATTACGCTGGTTCGCAGTAATGCCTTGTCTTGAGGAACCGCAGGATGAATGACCACATTGACATAGACGCCAGCTTCCAGAAGACGCTTTCCCAGTTGGAGGCATTTAAGGTCATCACCGATGATGACAGGGATAACAGGCGTTTGTGTCTGGCCTGTATCCAGTCCCATTTTTTGTAAGCCGTTTTTCCAGTAAAGCGCATTGTTTCTTAGCTGTTCCAGACGTTGAGGTTCTTTTTGAAGGATATCAAGAGCAGTCGAAGCGGCAGCTAAAGCAGGCGGAGGAATCGAAGCGGAAAATAGCATGGAACGACCGTGAAAGCGGATCCATTCAATGGTTTTGGCTTTGCCGGCGACCCAGCCGCCAATGGAGGCGAGACTTTTTGAGAAAGTACCACAGAGGATATCCGATGTTCCTTTCATACCAAAGTGTTCTTCAGTCCCCCTACCTGTGGCTCCGAGGACTCCCAGGCTGTGAGCGTCATCAACCATCAGGGCGGAGCCGTAGCGATCACATAAGGCGCGGATTTCATGGAGTGGTGCAATATGTCCGGTCATGGAGTAGACGCCATCGACTACAGTCATGGATGGCATTTTACCGTCGTTCTCTCGAAGTTTTTGCTCCAAATCATCCGGATCATTGTGAGTAAAACGAACCAGCTTGCACTGACTCATGCGTGCCGCATCATAGATGCAGGCATGTACTTCACTATCGACAATAAGCAGTGATTCCGTATCAAGCAGTCCTGAAATAGCCCCCAGGACTGCCTGGTAACCAGTCGTGAACACCAGGGCGTCTTCATGCCCCAGAAAACGTGCCAGTTTCTCTTCAAAGGCGCTATGCTGACTGGTTGATCCGTTGAAAAGGCGCGAGCCTGTCAGGCTGGGACCTTCGTTCAGTGCTGCCTGGGCAGCAGCTTCGCGAACACGTGGATCCGTCGTTAGCCCCAAATAATTGTTGGAACCCAGCATGACTACATCGCGTCCTTCTAATTTGCAGATGGGCCCGTCGTTGCGTTCTATCGGACGAAAGTAGGGGAGTAATCCGGCTTCTCTGAGATGATTCGTTAACTTAAACTGACGTGCGCGATCCAGGACGTGTTTGACAGGCCTGTAAGTGTCCTGCAGACGCGCCTGAATACCAGAGGACAGTGCTGCCTCAAAGGGTGAAGCATTTGGCTCTGCTGCTCCTCCTCTTTTCTGAGTAAGTGCAAGGTCTTTTGTGTCTGTGGAAGAGCGTGCATTGATGAAAGTTTTCTGTCCATGGTAGCCGTTGGGCTGTGCCTGAGATAAGAGCTTTACGGGTTCTACAGGGTCACTTGCAGGTAAATCTCGAAGATAAGCAATAAGATCAATAAGTGTGCGATCTTCAAAAAGAGCCTCAATCGGTACTTTGATGCCTAATTTTTTTTCCAGAAGGGTTCTTGTTTCGATAACCTGCAAAGAATCCATCCCCAGTCTATTAATACTTTTGGCAGGTTCCATCTGCGAACTGTCGACGGATAGAATGCAAGCGATTTCTAAAATAATTTCATCAGTAGTCGTATCATTTTTCAGCGCGACTGGAGGATGGCCGTTTGCAATGAAAGTTTGTACTTTTTGGGTTGTCTTGATTGACGGCAAAGTGTTTTCCAGAAAAGCGGATCGGCAGGCGGCACGCTTTACCTTGCCGCTGGTCGTCTTAGGTAATCCTCCCGGCTTAAGCAATATGACTTCTGAGACGTGTACTCCATTTTGCTGACTTAGTTTTGACCGAATGGCATCGACGATTTCTCTTTCATCAAAATTGTTTCGAAAACGACGCCTTATCTCACAGGCAAGAATTAGTTGCTGTTCATTGTTTTTTTTCAGACTGAAGGCAGCAGCGCTTGTGGGCTGCAAGGCGGGATGGCTGGCTTCTGCAGTA
>JBNKZP010000040.1:0-7728 GCA_050301675.1 Puniceicoccaceae bacterium | reverse complement strand
TCCTGTGGGTAAAGATTGCGGCCTCTAAGAATGATGATATCTTTAAGTCGACCGGTAACAAAAAGTTCCCTTCCATGCAGAAAGCCCAGATCCCCGGTTCTTAAAAAAGGCCCTTCTCCGGTATCGCAGAGGTAGCCCTGAAAAGTTGCCTTAGTTTCCTGCGGATTGTTCCAATAGCCATTAGTTACGCTGGGACCGGATATCCATATCTCACCAATCACTTCCTCCGGACACAATTGATGTGTTTCAGGGTCAACAATACAAACCTTCTGGCCTGTAATGCTTTGACCGCAGCCAACAAAAGTCTGGGTATTCCCGGATGCCTGGTTTGCCGGCGTTACTTTGTGCTGTTCCAGATCTTCAATATCTACTTCTCGAAGAATGGGTATATTTTCCCTGGTGCCACCAGTAGCTATTAAAGTTGCTTCAGCTAATCCATAGCATGGGTAAAACGCTTCGGGGCGAAACCCACAACAGGCAAAGGTTGCGCTAAAACGCTCTAAAGTTGCTGCCTGAATCGGTTCGGCGCCGATGAAAGCGACTTCCCAGCTGCTTAAATCAAGCACAGCAAGCTGTTCTGAGCTAATTCGTTTCAGGCACAGGTCATAAGCAAAATTAGGTCCACCACTGGTGGTTGCCCGATATTTTGAAATGGCCTCTAACCACCTTACAGGAGTTTTCAAATAAGCAGAAGGCGCCATCAAAAATGTCGGACAGCCTGCATACAGAGGCTGCAAGATCCCACCAATGAGACCCATATCATGGTTTGGCGGCAGCCAGATTACGCCAACAGAATCTTCAGTGTGCCGGTATCTTTGTCGGATCGCCTCTGAATTGTGCATAAGGTTTCCATGACTTACCATAACTCCCTTAGGTTTAGCGGTAGAGCCGGATGTATACTGCAAAAAAGCCAAATTGTCCGGATCGACGTTTGATTCTTTCCAGAAGCCTGCATACTCATCGGAAGTGGTATCTGTGGCAAGCCACTGCATTGATTGCAGTATCGGGTGTGCGCTGACTGCTGAATTTGCCTGATGGATAATTTTTTCAGTAGTGAGTGCGATCTTTGCTCCGGTATCCTGTGCCACTGACAGAAGGTGATCTATCGAGCGTTTCCAAACAGGCAGGTAGAGTGGCACTGCTATAACTTCGGCATAAAGACAGCCAAGAAAGGCTGCGATGAATTCCAGGCCCGGTGGATAGAGTAACAAAGCACGCTCTCCCTTAAGCCGCATAGATTGAAGGCGCCCTCCAATTGCACGCGCTTTATGGTCAAGATCTTCATACGACCATTCCTGTTCATTCCCGTTTTCAAAGAGGTAAGTATAGATTTTCTCTTTGGGCTTTTGTTCGACATGTCTGCGAAGAATATGAACAAAAGATCTGCCTGGAGTATTCATTTTTAGGTTTTATGTATTCTAAAAAAATAATCAAACGATTGGAGTTCCTGTGCTCATTTATTGAAATTCCCTAATCTCCTTAAAAAGGTCATCTGACATTGCAAATGCCGATTTATGTATGGCCTTTAGTGTAGGGCTGTCAAATTTTTGTTTTCAAACTACAGTCGTCTCATAAACATTAAACCGCAGAGTTTGCGGAGAGCGCAGAGGCCTTTCATAGCCCCAGCTATTTATCAATACAATCAACAGGCTTATAACGCTCAAGCGTTCATAGAGACGGCGTTGTTTTGCACCTCGATGTCGGCTCATTACATCCTTGGGGTTCGAGAAGGTCCCAAGGGGTTGGCTGTTCGCCAATTAAAGTGGTACTAATAATCCGAAAGCGTTTGTCTGGATTACCAGGCTCTTGCATTTATGTAAGAAAGTTACTGTTTAAGCCGTGTAGTGTAAGCTGCTGACTCGCAGACGATGAATTGACATTCTAAGTTCGTCTATGTCTGGTGTGAGTCAAGAGCGATAACCACATGCCAGGCTCAGGATCACCGACGCTGGTGACCATAGGTGCAGGGTAAACACACATATCGTCGTCTTCTAACGAAAGCGATGGGCCGCTTTGTTTGCGGAAGAATGCACTATCAGTGTTTGAATGATTCTGTCACCTCAAACCTTTTACATAATTTTTGATTTAAGGAATGTTGCTTTAAAGTCATCCAGAGTTTGCACTTCGTGGATCGGTTTGTCCCAGCGGATGCGGTGAATGCGAGGGAAGCGAAGGGCGATGCCGGATTTGTGACGTGGACTTTCGTGTGCCGAGTCGAAGGCAACCGCTACTACCAGCTTTTTTTCAACCTCACGTACCGGCCCGAAACTATTTGTCGTGTTGGCGCGCACAAACTTATCCAGTTCTTTTAGCTCTTCATCGGTGAAGCCACTGTATGCCTTTCCAATCGGCACTATTTCACCTTTACCTTCTTGTGGGCCAAGCCATACGCCAAAGGTGAAATCGGAATAATAGGAACTGCGTTTGCCATGACCACGCTGTGCATACATCAGGACAGCATCAACTTGTTTGGGCTCACGCTTCCATTTAAACCACTTGTCTTTCGGACGCCCAGCTTCGTAGACGCTGCTTTTGCGTTTGATCATAACACCCTCGTGGCCATGGACTTCAGCGCCTCGGGCACGGATTTGGCCTAGAATATCCCAATCTTGAAAATGGATAATCTCTGAGATGTCGAGGTGGGTTTGCGGATATTTCAAGAACCATTGTTCCAGGCGTTGACGACGATCGATAAGCGCCAGATCGCGGATGTCGTTATCATCATCGAACAAAATGTCGTACACACGGACAAAGGCAGGGTATTCTTTGAGATGCTTTTTAACGACCCTCTTGCGATTAAGGCGCTGCTGCAGACAATTAAAAGCCATCGGCTCAAATGCGTGCCCCACCAGAAGTTCGCCATCCAGAACTCCTGCGCCTTCTAAGTTTTCGACCACATCCGGGAAAGCGGCGGAGATGTCATCACCGGTGCGTGAAAACATGCGGCGATTTTCACCGTCAAAAACCAATTGCACACGGATACCGTCCCACTTCCATTCGGCTTGAAAATCATCCGGCGCTATACGCTGAAAGTCTTTTGCTTCGTCTATGGGGTGTGCCAGCATCATTGGATGGAATGTCTTTGCGTGCTGTATTTTTGGCTTTTCCTGCTTCCCATCCAGCCAGGCAAAAAGGTTGTGGTAGGGGATTTCCAGACCATGCCAGATCTTCTCGATGTCGGCAAGGTCTTTGCCACTATAGTGAGACAACGCAGTTTTGGCCAGACGCGCAGAAACGCCGATACGTAATCCGCCGGTAACCAGTTTTATAAGAGCCCAGCGTTCGTTTGGAGTGGCAACGTTCATTAGCCCGGCGATCACTTCCGGCAGTTGTGTCTTTGGAGTCGTCTCAACTAATTCTATAAAATCCGTAACGCTTGGCAACTGGCCGGAACTGCGCGTTGGCCAGATCAAGGCAATTGTCTCGGCCATATCTCCGACATAATCGTAGGACAGATCAAAGAGCACCGGGTCGACTCGTTCTCTAGCCAGTTCTTTCAGAGCGCCACCCTTCAGATTCTTAAGAGTAAGATCGCGTGTGATTGCCGCCAGCGCATAGCCGCGATCGGGATCGGGTGTATGGGCAAAATAATTGGCCAAGGTCTCCAGCTTACGATTCCGCGAGGGTGTAAGGATGAGTTTTTCCAGCAGTTCGGCAAATGCTTTCATTCCACTGCCTCCTCTTCGCGTCCCTGTATGGAGAGTGGCTGTGCTGTCAATCCACGCTTTGTACACCAGTGTACCAACGCATCCTCACGTCCATGCGTTACCCAGACAGTTTCAGCTCCGGTAGCAGGAATTGTTTCGGTCAATTCGTTCCAGTCGGCATGGTCTGAAATGATTAGTGGCAGTTCGACCAGACTTTGCTTGGCGCGTTGTTTAACGCTCATCCAGCCGGAGGCATAACAGATAACCGGATCGGGCAGGCGTCTGGACCAGCGGTCTTTTAGAGCGCTGGGCGGAGCCATCACGATCGCTCCCTTAAATGCATCTCTTACATTGTTCAACGCCTTGCGCAAATCCCCGAGATCAATTCCCTCCGATTGATAGTATTCGCACAGTTTTATATTGGCGCCGTGCAAATAAATAGGCGCATCATAGCCTGCTTCACGAATAAGGCGGATCACACGCTGTGTTTTGCCGAGTGCATACGCGCCGATTACGTGACAACGCTGTGGATTGTTGGCTACGGACTTCAGCAGTTTGGCAATTTCATCTTGCGGATTCGGATGTTGGAAAACCGGCAGGCCAAAGGTCGCTTCGGTAATAAAGATATCGCAGGGCGCCAATTCAAAGGCTTGTGCAGTACTTTCAGCCTTTGTTTTGTAATCTCCGGTTGCGACTACTCGCTGGCCCTGGTATTCAATCAACACCTGAGCGCTGCCTAGAATATGACCGGCGGGATAGAGCGTAATTGTGACATCATCTATTTTTAAAGCTTCACCGTAGTTCAGCGTCTGAAACGACCCGGCACAGTTTTCACCATAGCGCCGTTTCATGATTTCGATCGTTTGCGGAGTTGCCAGTACTGTCTTATGTCCTGCCCGCGCATGGTCTGAATGACCATGAGTAATAATTGCACGATTAACCGGTCGTATCGGGTCAATACTGGCGCGAATCGGCTCGATGTATAAATCATGGTTAATCCAGTTAGTCATAGTAGGTTCTTAGTTTTAGTATTCCAGGCTCTGCTGTACCAAGTATTCGTGGCCTACACCGCGGAACATAGGCCAATTCATTTTTTATAATTGCAAAGTGCGTTCACTTCTTTTTTTTCGATGTTATTAATTCGACGGGCCTGTAGCTCAGTGGTTAGAGCAGACGACTCATAATCGTTTGGTCGTGGGTTCAAGTCCCACCGGGCCCACCATTTTTGAAGTTTGAATTTTGGAGTTTGAAATTCAGTGTTCAAACTTTGAACTTCAAACTTCAAACTTTCCATAGGGCGTCTCGCCTTCGCTTCGAGCGATTATAACTGCGCCGACTGTGTCGCTAAAAACATTTACTGAAGTACGACACATGTCCAGAATGCGATCAGTCACCCAGACAACTCCGATCGCTTCAACCGGCAAACCGACTGCGGGTAGAATAACCGCGATTGCCACCAGACTTGCGTGAGGAATGCCAGCAACCCCGATACTGGTGGTCAGCGCCAGAAAAACGACGAGTAGCTGCTGGCTGATGTCAAGGGATGCTGCTCCAGTCGAGGCGTACAGCTGTGCAATAAACAGTACGACAACACATTCATAAAGCGCTGTGCCATCCATGTTGACAGTTGCTCCGAGTGGTAGTGTGAACGAACAGGTCTTTTTCGAGATTTTGGCACGTTCTTCTACGGTATCAATCGTAAGTGGCAACGTCGCGGCTGAACTTGCCGTAGAAAACGCAGTCAGTAGTACCGGAACCATTTCTTTGTAGTGATGAACCGGGTTGATCTTGCCAAGAAGTTTCAAAACAAGGCCTAAATTAATGACAAAATGAATGACCAGGGCTAATAGTACGGTAATAAAAAACCACAGAATAGCGCCAATGAGATCACCCACAGGGGCATTCAATAAAACAGGGGTGACCAGCCCAAATACACCAATAGGTGCAAATCGAATAATAAAATCAGTAAGCTTCAGCATGACTTCCTGAGCGCTCTCCCAAAAGTTTTGCTGGGTTTTTCGTTTATCTTCCGGAAGTTTTCCGATGAAAGCGCCGAACAGTATCGAGAAGGTGATCACGCCGAGCAGTTGTCCATTGTCCGTTGCCGCACTCACTATGTTTGCCGGAAACATTCGCAGGAAAATATCCAATAGATCATTAGCGCCACGGCCCTCTACTTTGCCCATAAGGCCCTCGCTCAAAGCAGTTTCGCTGCCGCGCCCCAACATGGCAGTTGCTGTTTCGGCATCGACTATTCCCGGGCGCAAGAGATTGACGAGAACGATACCAACGATCACCGCAGCCAGGCCGCTAAGAGTGTAATAAAGGAAGGTTTTAAAGCCGATTCGACCCACACCTTTCTCTGCGCCAAGATGCATGACACCTGCGATAATGGACGCAACAATAAGGGGCACAATCAGCATCTTAAGCGCATTCATGAATAGTTTGCCGATAAAACCGGAGAACGTTTCTACATAGCCACTGAATGGCTCTCCGGCAATGGGTATTATTATGTAAGCGAAGAGAATCGATAGAGCAAGTGCGAGAGCTATTTGCCAATGTAGTTTCCAGCGAATTGGATTCATAACCGAGTGTAGTTATAAAAATGTAGTGCAAGCGCCTTTGCTAAGTGGTTGCTTCCGGGAGCGTCTTACTCCTGTCTGGCACTGCGTTGCTTCTTTTGTGTTATTTATAAAGCTGGGAATCGCCTTTGGTGTCAATTCGTTACATATAATTGATTCTTTTTGCAGCGTCACGCTACGTAATCACCTCAAGCTTTTTTGAGTTTGCTATGAGATCCTGGCGAGACTCTGCCAGAGTACAATCGGTAGTTCTTCCGGGCGTATGGTTGGCTTTACGTCGGAAGCGACAAGTTGCTCAAACCATTCATACGCCTTTGGGTTAGGATCGTTTTTGCAAAGGACACCCAATTGCTTGCGTCGCTGAGTGAATATTCGCCGTATTAAATCACTGGCCTGCGTTGTGAAGCGAACCGGATTTTTACGTAACTCCAGACCCAGCAATACAGAATCGACTTTGGGAACCGGGTAAAAACATCTTGCGGAGACAAGATGTCGATTGCGAAGCATATAAGCTGATTGCAGCAAAATGGAAATTGCACCTAGAGCTTTGCTGCCGTGACTTGCACAATAGCGATCCGCAGCTTCTTTTTGCAGCATCAGTACCATGCGCTGCGGAAACGGTCCGGATAAAACTGCATCCATCCACGGGGTCGCGACTGCATAGGGCAAGTTTGCGACGACTTTGTAACCAGTTCTTGCATGATTTTCAGGTAAGCTTGCACGTGGATGTTCCAGACAATCTCCCTCAATTAGATGCAGGTGAGGGTGGTCGGGAAGCAAATTTTCTTTTATGTGCTCAGCAAGCGTATGATCGCGTTCAACCGCCCACACAGATGCACCTGCTTCCAAAAGAGCTTGTGTGAGTACACCTAGTCCGGGACCAATTTCGACAATGTTATCGTTTGCACGGACTTCAGCCATCCCAATGGATTTGCGCACGATGTTTGCATCAATGAGGAAGTTTTGCCCCAGTTTTCTGTTGGGTGAATGATCTAACCTTTCAAGAAGTGCACGCGTCTCGTTAAACATCGAACTTTGAACTTTGAACTTAGACCTTTGAATATCAAATGTTAAATTGAGAACTGGTCTTGCATATTACTGGCTCGCATGACCACTCTCGACGTTATGCAAAAAATGGATTTCTTGACATTTATTGTCTTAGTATATTTTTTATACCTTAATGGAGCTTGAATACGATCCAGCCAAAAGTGAACAAAACAAGAACAAGCATGGTATTGATTTCGAGGAAGCACAGTCCCTCTGGTTTGATCCGGACAGTAAAGGATTTGTCGCCAAGTCGGATGACGAAGATCGCTTTGCAATTATCGCTATTTTTAAAAAGAATCTATGGGTCGCTTTTTACACTCCAAGAGAAAACAGAATTCGAATCATTTCAGTAAGAAGGGCTCGAATTAAAGAAAGGATACTCTATGAAAGCTAAAGATCTGGACAAAATTTTTGATGATGGAGAAATCGATATTAATGACTATTTAGATTTG
>JBNKZP010000039.1:0-11836 GCA_050301675.1 Puniceicoccaceae bacterium | reverse complement strand
CTTGCCTACGGATTAGACAAAGGTCAAAACGAAGTTATAGCAGTTTACGATCTTGGTGGCGGTACTTTCGACGTATCCATTCTTGAGATCGGTGACGGCGTCTTCGAAGTCAAATCCACACATGGCGATACCCATTTAGGTGGTGATAACTGGGACAGCGCACTGATTGATTACCTCATCAACGAGTTCAAAAAAGAGCAGGGAATCGACCTAAGAAACGATAAAATGGCGCTGCAGCGTCTTAAAGAAGAAGTCGAAAAAGCAAAAATCGCACTATCTTCCGCGCAAACTACAGATATTAACTTACCATTTATTACAGCTGATGCTAGTGGCCCCAAGCATCTCAACGTTCAGCTTACACGTTCCAAGCTCGAGCAAATTTGTGATAGCCTCTATCAAAGAACCATTACACCTTTTAAAGAGTGCCTAAAAGCGTCAGGACATACTGCATCCGAAATTAATGAACTTGTGCTTGTTGGCGGAATGACCCGTTCGCCGAAAGTTGTTGAAATCGCTGCTGAACTCACTGGTAAATCGCCTCACAAGGGCGTAAATCCTGATGAAGTCGTCGCTATCGGAGCCGCAATTCAAGGAGGTGTTCTTCAGGGTGATGTACGCGATGTTTTACTGTTGGATGTCACACCACTTACACTTTCTATTGAAACTGCAGGTGGTGTTGCAACACCGATGATAGAACGCAATACTACCATTCCTACAAAAAAGAGTCAGGTTTTCTCAACTTATGCAGATAATCAGACAGCAGTTGATATCAACATTCTCCAAGGTGAGCGCTCCATGGCAAAAGACAACAAGACGCTCGGAAACTTTCGTTTGGACGGAATTCCAACAGCGGCTCGAGGGGTACCGCAGATTGAAGTGACTTTTGATATCGATGCCAACGGCATACTGAATGTAAGCGCCAAAGACAAAGGCACAGGCAAAGAGCAAAAGATAACAATCACGGGCTCCTCTGGATTGGATAAAAACGAAGTTGAAAAGCTCAAACGCGAAGCAGAAGCACATGCAGCTGAAGATGAAGTATTTAAAGCAAAGGTTGAAGCGCGCAATGAACTCGATAGCATCGTCTATCAGGCAGATAAACAGATCAAAGACTTGGGTGATAAAATTCCTGCAGATAAAAAGACTGAACTTGAAGCTTCAATTACCGAAGGCAAATCTGTTCTCGAAAACCAGGATGCCAGCGCCGAAACGTTGAAAGCAGCCAAGGAAAAAATCGCAGGTATCATGCAATCATTTGCTGAAGAAATTTACAAACAACAAGCTGCCGATAGTTCAACGGATGCACCCGGGCCAGATGCTGCCGCAAGTAGTGATGACAAATCTTCCGATGCAAAAGAAGCAGAAGCAGTAGACGCTGACTTTGAGGTCGTTGACGACGAAGAAAAATAAAATCGACACAAATTTGTGCGTAAAAACTTTGTATCACGTTAATACGTAATTACATAAATCAAACACATAAATCAAAAGATAAATTAAATATGAAAATAAAACCACTTGGTAATAATGTCCTATTGAAGCTCATTGAAGAAGACGAGCAGGTTCGTGGCGGTATCATTATACCTGATTCCGCAAAGGAAAAGCCACAAGAGGCTGAGATTATTGAGGTTGGTACTGGAAAGTTAGACCCTAACGGTAATCTTATTCCTATTGAGGTTAAACCAGGCGACAAAGTCATCGTCCCTAGTTACGGAGGCACCAACATCAAAATTAAAGGTGTTGCCCACACAATTCTCAACTACGACTCAATTCTCGCTGTAGTAAAATAATCGTTAATCCATCTTAACCCAATCAAACAAAAGAATATAATACTATCATGGCTAAACAAATTCTATTTGATGAAGGCGCACGAAAAAAGATACTCAAAGGAGTAGAAACGCTTTCTCGTGCAGTCAAAGTAACGCTGGGGCCCAAGGGTCGCAACGTTTTGATCGACAAAAAATTCGGTGCACCAACCGTTACCAAGGACGGCGTATCGGTAGCTAAAGAAATCGACCTTGCAGACCCATACGAAAATATGGGAGCACAAATGGTGCGTGAGGTCGCATCCAAAACTGCTGATTCCGCCGGTGATGGCACAACGACTGCTACTGTTCTGGCAGAGGCAATTTATCGTGAAGGCATCAAAAATGTAGCCGCTGGCGCAAATCCAATTTACCTGAAACGTGGCGTTGATAAAGCTGTTGCAGCAGCAACCGCAGCTTTCGCAAAACAAAGCAAAAAAGTTAAAGACAGCGAAGAGATTCGTCAGGTTGCAACTGTCTCTGCCAACTGGGATGCTGAAATCGGTGATATTATTGCCGAGGCAATGGAAAAAGTTGGTAAAGATGGAACCATCACCGTCGAAGAGGCAAAAGGCATTGAGACCTCTTTAGATGTAGTTGAAGGTATGCAATTCGATAAAGGCTATCTCTCCCCTTATTTCTGCACCAATGCAGAGACTCAGGAAGTAAATTTTGAGGATGCTCATATTCTCATCTACGAAAAAAAGATCAGCAGTTTAAACGATATTCTGCCGCTGCTGCAGTCAGTCGCCAAGACCAATAAACCTCTATTAATCATTGCTGAGGATGTTGAAGGTGAAGCGCTTGCTGCATTGGTCGTCAACAAGCTGCGTGGCACCTTGAATGTTGCTGCTGTCAAAGCCCCTGGCTTTGGCGATCGTCGTAAGGCAATGCTTGAAGATATTGCGGTGCTAACCGGAGGTCGTTGCATTACCGAAGATCTTGGTATTAAGCTCGAAAATGTACAAGTCAGTGATCTCGGAAAAGCCAAACGTATCAGTATCGACAAAGATAGCACCATCATTGTCGAAGGCGCCGGAAAAGCATCTGAAATCAGCGCACGATCAAAGCAGATCCGCAATCAAATTGAGGCAACCACTTCCGACTATGATCGCGAAAAACTTCAGGAGCGTTTGGCAAAGATTGCAGGTGGCGTTGCCGTCATCAAC
Organism: Puniceicoccaceae bacterium; assembly: GCA_050301675.1. Lineage (GTDB taxonomy): Bacteria > Verrucomicrobiota > Verrucomicrobiia > Opitutales > Coraliomargaritaceae > Lentimonas. The sequence continues at coordinate 8,865 of JBNKZP010000039.1, read as the reverse complement.
GTTGGTGCCCAGACCGAACCTGAAATGAAGGAGAAAAAAGACCGTGTCGACGACGCTCTGCACGCAACACGTGCGGCAGTCGAAGAAGGTATCCTCCCAGGCGGCGGCGTTGCATTGCTACGTGCAGCCAAGGCAATCGAAGATTCAGCTAAAGCGTTAGAAGGTGACGAAGCGCTAGGCGCCTGGATTGTACGTCGTGCAATTGAGGCTCCGCTCCGTCAGCTATGTACAAACGCAGGTGTTGAAGGCTCTTTGATCGTAGCCGAAGTACTCAAATCAAAAGGCTCCAACGGGTACAATGTTGCAACCGGGCAATATGTCGACTTACTTGCAGCAGGTATTGTTGATCCAACAATGGTGACACGTACAGCGCTCCAAAATGCAGGTTCAGTTGCCGGACTATTGTTGACAACAGAGTGTATGATCACAGATGCACCTGAAGAAAACGACAAATCCGGCGGCATGCCCGACATGGGTGGCATGGGCGGTATGGGTGGTATGGGCGGCATGATGTAAGCCCCTTTACCAGAGATATATTAGGCTCAAAGTAACAAATTCTAAACAAAAGCCCTGGTCACAGCGTGACCAGGGCTTTTTTAGTTTATTCGGGATTGTGCAGGTGATAAAGGTCGAGAAAAGAGGTGAGCGGACAATTCCTATCCGACCGCATCTGCACCGAATGAAAATCCTGAAAGCGGACAAAAATGTCCGCTTACCGGTATCTACTACAAAATTATCTGATTTACCTGCGGCGATGCATTTCGCGTTCGGCTTCGCGCATCATGACTTTTTTCTTCAATGTCTCGCGCTTATCAAACAGTTTTTTTCCGGTACAGAGTGCAATTTCGATTTTAATCAAGCCGTGACTTAAATACATGCGTAGCGGAACCAGCGATTTACCGCCGGTTTCCATTGCACCAAAGAGCTTATTAATTTCCCGACGACGCAGGAGCAGTTTCCGTTTACGTCGTGGTGGGTGGTTTTGTACATTTCCAAATTTGTACTCGCCTATGTGTGAGTTGTAGAGCCAGCATTGACCTTTTTCAATGCGGCAAAAGGCTTCTGTAATCTGGGCATCACCCGAGCGAATCGCTTTAACTTCGGTGCCTTTTAACTCAATGCCTGCCTCGAAGCGATCACCGACAAAGTAGTTATGATGCGCTTTTCCGTTGCGGATTTCTTTGAACCGCTCGTCTGCTGACTTTTTTTTCGCACACACAGTTAAATTGTCACCTAAATAAAAGCGAAAGAACCGTGTCGGGGCACATTACAAAATCACGTTTCCCGCCTAGGTCGTCTCTTTTTCCTTCTCGTCTAGTTGATAACTGATTTTACCCTCGATAATCTCGCGCAAAGCGATGTCTTCTGCAGAGAGGCGTTCCAGTGATTCGATCAGAGGTTTGTAACCGTTTTTCAATTGTTTCGCGCGACGCGAAACAACGTTAATCAAAATATTCGGGTCGGGAATTACCGATTGTGCGGATTGTAAATAATCGTTTCTCAAAATGTTTCTCCTGTTTGAATTGAGTTTAGGGAAATTGCTAAGATCTTACTTATTCAATCGTTTGCAATAAAAAAGCATCGGAAATCAAAAAAATCATTGACAGACAGTATTGAGATTTCAGTTTCAAAGGTTTTCTTACAATATATGAAAACAACTTTAGCAACATCAATCGACCACTCTAAAAGCTGGTATTTGGTCGACGCAGCCGAAGAAACACTGGGCCATATTGCAGTCAAAATTGCAAATGTATTGCGTGGACGTCATAAGCCTACTTACACGCCAAATGCTGACACTGGTGATTATGTAGTAGTGATCAATGCTGAGAAAATTAAAGTCACCGGAAAGAAAAACAGCGATAAGCGCTACATGTTCTACTCAGGATGGATGGGTGGCGAAAGTTACGTTACAATGGCTGAGATGCGTGCTAAAAAACCCGAATTTATAATTGAGCATGCTGTGAAAGGTATGCTTCCTCGCAATCGACTCGGTCGGAAAATGCTTAAAAAGCTCAAAATACACTCAGGGCAAGAGCATCCTTACGAGGCACAGCAACCTCAACCACTTGTGTGATTATCTAAGAAACAGTCTGATCTATGAAAGAACAAACATTTGCAACCATCGGACGACGGAAAAAGGCCAGGGCTCGTGTGCGCCTTTCTCGTGGCAGCGGCAGTATAAGTGTTAATGGTAAAGAACCTACCGATTACTTCAAAACTGAAGACTTCACACGTTCGGCGCTTCTTCCCCTTGAAATAGCTGAAATGGCCGATCAAGTTGATATCATCATCAAGGCAGAAGGCGGCGGCCTTCATGGTCAGGCAGGTGCAGTCAGTCTTGGAATTGCTCGTGCTCTTGAGAAAATGAACGAAGATCTCAGAGTGCCCCTGAAAAAAGAAGGGCTACTTACTCGTGATCCCCGTTCCCGTGAGCGCAAAAAATCCGGGCAGCCGGGAGCTCGCAAGCGCTTCCAATTTTCGAAGCGTTAATACAACTCAGCGGCATAGACGCATTTTCAAGCTCTTCATGGCCGTTTTGGTGCTGTGGAGGGCTTTTTACGTTTCTGACAAAGTTCTGGAAACCAGGTAGCACATTTCAAAGAGTAAGTTATTTATGAAAGTAGCCATTGTAGGAGCATCCGGATATTCCGGCGAAGAACTGGTTCGGCTTCTGTCTCGTCACCCGGATGCGACTCTAGCCGCAGTTACCTCGCGCTCGCTTGCGGGCAAGCCGGTTGCAGAGGTGATGCCCGCACTACGGCATTTGGTGGGTAATCTTGTCTTTTCTGAATCAGATCCCAAGACACTGGCAGCCAGGGATGATCTGGACGTATACTTCCTGGCTTTGCCACATGGTGTGGCCACAGAATATGCGAAGCCATTATTTCAGGCGGGCAAAATCGTATTCGATTTAAGCGCTGATTTCAGGCTGAATTCTCCAAGCGTTTATAAAACTTACTATGGGCACACACATCCGGCGCCGGATTTGCTCAAAGCAGCGGCATACGTCATACCGGAACTAGAAGATGAAAAATGGTTGGAAAAATCATTGATCGCCTGTCCCGGCTGTTATCCAACCAGCATATTGCTGCCTTTGGTTCCACTGTTGCGCGCTGGCATTATTAAATCTTCAGGAATCATTGCCAATAGTTATAGCGGTGTCAGTGGCGCAGGTCGTAAAGTTACGGAAGATTTTATTTATTGTGAACGCAATGGAAGCATGAAGGGCTACGGCATGCCGAAGCATCGACATCTCTCTGAAATTGAGGAGCAACTGGGAAAAGCGGCCTTTACTGACTGCATTATCCAATTCAATCCACACCTTGCGCCGGTCTCTCGGGGAATTTCGACAACGATTGTTGCAAAGGCCAATGCATCGTTAGAAGAGCTTTACTCGACCTGGAATGCCATATACGAGAATAAGTTGTTTGTTAATGTTTTGCCCAGCGGCACTTTTCCGGACACCTTAAATGTAGTTGGCACCAACCGTGCTGACATCTCTGCAGTCTACGATGAACGCACCCAAAACTTTGTGATTAACTCGGTCATTGACAATCTTCTGAAAGGTGCCAGCGGTCAGGCAGTTCAACTGTTTAACCTCAAGTACGGTTTCGATGAAACCGCCGGTCTTCTGTAAATTACAGCTCTATCATGTCTTCACCGATTACAGTTCATCTTGTGGAAAGCTCAAATGGTATTTCTGATTGTCCCGGCTACAGGAGTTCCGGTGTTCATTGTGATATACGCCAAACAGGTAATCCACGACTGGATCTTGCACTTTTCGTTGCTGATACACCCTGCAGCGCTGCCGGCGTGTTTACTCTTAACGATGTTTGTGCCGCTCCGGTTCATCTTTGCAAAGAGACTCTCAATCAAAGTGTTGGCACGATAGCCGGCTGTGTTGTCAACAGTGGCAATGCCAATGCCTGCACCGGTGAGCAGGGGAAGGAAGATGCTGAAGCGATGGCTCGGGCCGCACAAAAAGCAACTGAAATCAATGCGCTGTTTCTGGTTTGCTCTACGGGGCGGATTGGTCGACTGCTGCCGATGGATGCCGTAAGAGCAGGCATTGCAGATGCGGCTGGAAAACTCGACACAAGTGTAACTTCATCACTCAATGCTGCCGACGCTATTTTAACTTCGGATACTCGTAGAAAAGTTGCTACCGCAAAGTTTGAATACAAGAATACCACGATTACCGTAGCAGGAATGGCAAAAGGCGCTGGTATGATCGAACCCAATATGGCGACTATGCTGGCATTTCTGGTTACGGATATTAAAGCAGAAAGCAGCTTACTCAAGACAGTGATCAAAGAAGCAAGCGATCTTACCTTCAATCGCATATCAATCGACGGCGACATGAGTACCAATGATACCGTGCTGCTTTTTGCCAACGGTGCGTCAGGCATTGCAGCAGATGAAACAACCGAGCTGCTGGAGGCCTTTAAAAAAGCGGTTTACAAAGTATGCTCTGTTCTTGCCGAAAAAATCGTGGGTGACGGTGAGAAAGTTACCAAACTGGTCGAACTGCTAGTAAAAGGCTGCCGGACCGATTCAGACGCCGAAAAAGTTGCCCGGGCTGTCGGTAATTCTCTGCTAGTCAAAACTTCCTGGTACGGCTCGGATCCCAACTGGGGTCGTCTTGCCGATGCTGCCGGATACGCACGTGTCGGCCTTCGGGAAAACTGCTTTAGTATTTACTACGACGATGTTCCGGCGCTCATCAATGGCAAATCACAAGACGAAAGACTTGCTGAATGGAAAGCGATAGTTGCCAGAAAGAGCTTCCGGATAACTCTGGATTTAGGCCAGGGTTTGGGTCACTGTCGTTTACTTACTTCTGATTTGAGCGAAGCCTATGTCAATTTTAACAAATCCGAATGAACGTTCTTAATGTTCCAATGACTGATCTTTCAAAACTGGATGTAACGACTAAGGCTGCTGTATTACTGGAAGCGCTTCCTTATATACAGCAGTTCAACGGCGCTATCTTTGTCGTCAAATACGGTGGCGCATTTATGGATCGTGCAGATCCGACAGTACGCAACCGGGTAGCTACAGACATCGCGCTGCTATCTGCAGTTGGCATCAAAGTCGTCGTTGTGCATGGTGGTGGCAATGCAATTACTCGCGCCCTGACTGAGTCCAATGTAGAAACACGTTTTGAGCATGGACTACGCGTGACTGACCAGAAAGCAATCAAGATCGTCGAACACACATTGAACGAAGTCGTCAACCCCAGTATCTGTAAACTTCTGGAAGATCAAAAGGCACGACCTGTTGGCATCCCCGGAAATGAAATACTTGTTTGCAGCCCCCAAAAAGTAATGGTCGACGGAAAACCAATCGATATCGGATATGTTGGAGAGACACATACAGTTAGAACAGAAGCTATCCAATCTGCACTTGATGATGACTGTATTCCTGTCATTTCGCCGATCGCCTGTGATCACGAAGGCCAAATTTACAACACCAATGCAGATGCAGCAGCAGGGTGTGTTGCAGCTGCCCTGAGCGCCCGTCGTTTGGTTTATCTCTGCGATGTGCCTGGTCTTATGCGCGATGTAAACAACCCGAAGTCACTGATCTCTTCGTTGAAAGTTCAGGACGTCGATCGCTTGATTGAAGATAATACTATCAGTAAAGGCATGATTCCGAAAACAAGTAGCGCTGTAAAAGCTCTTAAGAGCGGAGTACATCGTGTCCATTTCGTTCATGGTGAGATGCCTCATAGTCTTCTTCTCGAAATTTTTACAGATAAAGGCATCGGCACTGAAATTGTTAACGGCTAATTTCCAATGAATCATCACTCTTCTCTTATCAAAAACTACGGCCCACCGGCATTTAATGCTGTCAGGGGAGAGGGCGTCTATTTGTACGATTCGGAAGGAAAAGCCTATCTCGACTTCAGCAGCGGCATTGCGGTCACTTCTGTTGGTCATTCGCACCCGAAGTGGATTCAGGCAGTTCAGCAGCAGGCCGCTACCCTCGTTCATTGTAGCAATCTTTTCGGAATACCCGGACAACAAAAGCTTGCAGATCGTCTGGTTGAAAAAGCTGGCCCTGGGCGTGTGTTGTTTTGTAACAGTGGAGCAGAGTCCAACGAAGCACTGCTCAAACTCGCACGTTTACACGGTAAGAAGCTTTCCGATGGAAATGAAGCCAGGCGCTACATTGTTGTGTCTGCAAAAAATGCTTTTCACGGACGTACTTTTGGTGGCATGGCTGCTACGCCACAGGAAAAGATTCAAGGTGGATTTCGGCCTATGCTTGAAGGTTTCAGGTTTGGACAGCTCAACCAGATTGAAACCTTTGACTCGATGATTGACGATTCTGTTGCTGCAGTTTTCATCGAATCAATCCAGGGCGAAGGTGGCATTTTTCCAGCGGATCCTGATTTTCTTAAAGAACTGAGAGCGCTCTGCACCGAGCGAAATGTACTTCTTATGCTCGACGAAGTACAATGCGGCATCGGTAGAACCGGTCACTTCTTTGCCTTTGAAGAAAGTGGTATTCACCCGGATGCAATCGGTATGGCAAAAGGGCTCGGTGGTGGCTATCCCATCGGGGCAATCTGGGTTTCGGAAGCTTACGCAGATCTATTTCAACCGGGCTCGCACGGCACGACTTTCGGTGGCAGCCCTCTAGCCTGTGCTGCTGCAAATGCCACCCTTGATATTATCGAATCCGAGCGGCTTCTCGAGAAGGTAACAGCTAACAGCATTGTCTGGCACAAAGGACTTCAAACCCTGATCGAACAGTACCCACAACACATCGTTGACATGAGAGGCATAGGTTACATGGTCGGATTAGAGTTAAGTGTTGATAATCTTTCGGTCACCGCTACCGCACGCGAGAAAGGTCTTCTTGTCGTGCCTGCGGGGCACAACACCATACGGTTGCTGCCTGCATTGACTGCTACACCAGAAGAACTCTCTCAAAGTGTTCGCATTCTCAATGAAGTTTTCGCGAACCTTAAACATTAAATATCAAAAGTTTGACATCCGACGTGCGACGTTCAGTTTTCGAAGCCCGAACGTTCGATGAGTTCACTTTTTATGTATCATTTCCTAAAAATTTCCGATTTCACACTCGAACAGGTGCAGTCTGTCTTCTCACTTGCAAAGTCTTTCAAAGAAGATCGCCTGAACGTACCAAACCTTCTGAACAAGCAGTCCTGGGGTCTTTTGTTCTACAAAAGCAGCACGCGCACACGCGTCTCTTTCGAAGTAGGTATTTACGAACTTGGTGGAAATCCGATCGTGCTAAATTCTAATCAGACACAGATTGGTCGTGGTGAAACGACCAAGGATAGCGCCAGAGTACTGTCTCGCTATTTGCACGGACTGATGATCCGGTCCTACGATCACTCAATTGTCGAAGATTTTGCAGAACATGCCACAATGCCAATCATCAATGGATTAACGGACTTCAATCATCCCTGTCAATTGTGTGCCGACATCTTTACGCTTCTTGAACGTTATTCACCGGATGCGATGGATATCAATACACTCAAAGGCAAAAAAATTGCCTTTCTTGGTGACAGTTCCAGTAACATGGCCAACTCCTGGATTCTTTCCGCCGCACTGTTTGGAATGAACGTCTTCGTTTCCGGGCCAAAAGGATTCGAGCCTAAACAGGCTGTCGTCGACAGACTTAGAGTAGATCGGCTTCCGGTAAATTTTATTTACACTACGGATCCAGGAGAGGCAGTCGAAAGCGCCGATGTTGTTTACACTGATGTCTGGGTATCCATGGGAGATGAAGCCGAAGCCGAACAACGCCGACAACAAATGGCGCCTTACCAGGTTAACGAGCAACTCTTGAGTTTTGCAAAGCCAGGCGCATACTTCATGCACTGTCTGCCGGCCCATCCGGGCGAGGAGGTTAGTCAGGCGGTGCTCGATAGTCCACAGAGCATTGTTTTCGACCAGGCCGAAAATCGTCTTCATGTTCAGAAAGCTATTATGGCCAAGCTAGTAGAATTGAATTCGGAAAAGTAGCTATCGCCCTGAAATCGTTGGGTTGGGCCCGCGAAGCTGTGCTAGGAAACTTCGAATACAGGATGTGACTGCTAAAGATTAATCTGCTGCTTTTTTTGTTTAAAGCGCCTCAGATCCTGATTCTTCAGTGCGGATGCGGATCGCACTTTCAACTGGAATGACAAAGACTTTTCCATCACCGATTTTGTCAGTTTTGGCAGCTTTGACGATAGCATTACAAGCTTTTTCAACAATGTCGTCATCGACAACAACATCGATCATGACTTTTGGCAAGAAATCGACTGTGTACTCACTGCCACGATAAATTTCAGTGTGTCCTTTTTGTCGGCCAAATCCTTTTACCTCAGTCACGGTCATTCCTTCGATGCCGACCTCTGAGAGTGCTTCTTTGACTTCTTCAAGTTTGAAAGGTTTAACGATTGCTTTTATCAGTTTCATAGGAATTGCAAATTAAGTGTTTTATTTTAGTATGACTAGATTTTATTAACGCGCACGTCCGAAATCAGGATATGCCTCTTGACCATGTTCACCAATATCAAGGCCCTCCGATTCCTCTTCAGGCGAAACGCGTACGCCCAATGGTGAAAGTTTAAGCGCTCCAAAAACAATGAAGGAAAAAGCAAAGGCCGTGGCACCTACAGCGAGAGCTCCCATTAATTGGATACCAAATCCGCCGACGCCATCTTCACAGTTGCCAAAAAATGCAACGGCGAGAGTACCAAAAACACCACAAACCCCGTGTACGGATATTGCTCCAACCGGATCGTCGATCTTTTTTCTATCCAACATAATAATTGAAAAGACTACCAAAGCACCTGAAATAAGACCTGTCAGTATGGCAAATTTTGGAGCAATCACATCT
>JBNKZP010000038.1:0-11840 GCA_050301675.1 Puniceicoccaceae bacterium | reverse complement strand
TTGCTTCCTGGTTTCGCTTCCAGCTACGCAGGACAGGTCGCTCAAGGCTAAGACCCAAAGATAAGAATTAATTTAACCACGGATCACACGGATGTACACGGATAGAGACAGTTTACTAAAGACTCTTTTACAGAGCCTGAGCACCTGTAAATCCGTGCAATCCGTGGTTAAAAAAAATGCTTATCCAGAGCAGAGCCATAGAGTTCTTTGGTATTTCAGACTTCGGTTGCGGCTTTGCCGCCCTGTGTACTCTGTGTTCTTCGTGGTTAATTATCCGCAGAGAATCCTGCGGGATGATTGTGTTCTAGCATTTAAAACTTTTTGTCATTTGGTATAAGGTACTGAAAGACATCTTTTTGTTATTGACGTTGCTTTAGATAAAAGGTAGTTAAATCTTTGCGTTTAAGTAACGTTGTTTTAGTATCCGATCTTCACCATTACGCGATCATGTTTAATCACAAAGAGGTAGATATTGTCGTTCTCGGCGCCGGTGCCGTAGGACTTACCGCAGCCCATGCTTTGGCAGATCAGCAGATAGACTATGTCTTACTTGATCAGGAACAACCGAAAAATTCTCACAGCTATGCATTAGCTTTGCATCCCGAGACACTCGAACTATTTGACTCGCTGAATCTCGTAAACCCTATACTCGAAAAAGCGTTCCAAATACAAAAAGTCAGCATTTACGAAAACGCCCAAAAAAAAGCGACGTTGGACTATAGTATGCTCCCGCTTAAGTATCCTTTTTTGGCAGTCATTGGCCAGAGCGAGCTTGAGCAGATCCTCATTGATAGCCTTTCCCGGAAGTCTCACAAGCCTCTGTGGAATCATCGAGTGCGCTTCATAGAGGACAACGGCGACTCACTCAAAATATCCGTAGATCGTTTAATCGAAGGGATGACTGGCTATGCAATGGCTCACTTTGAAAAAGAAATTGATAAAACCTTTGAGTATAAAGCAAATTATCTGATTGGCGCTGACGGGTACGAGTCGACGGCTCGACGTATTATTGGCACTGAATTTCAAGAGATCAGTAAAGCAGCAGATTACGCTGTTTTTGAGTTCAGCACTACCGCCGATTTGCCTGAAGAAATGCGAATTATCATCCAGGGCGATAAGACACATGTGTACTGGCCACTTTCAGACAGTCGTTGCCGCTGGAGCTTCCAGATCGAATCGGGTTCGGTTCCGGCGAATTTACTCAAGAGAAATTATCACCAAGTCCATCTTGGTGATTACAAAGATTCTCTGCTTGATGAAAAACACCTTTACGCATTTCTTGCCAGCAATGCGCCCTGGTTTAATGGCGAGATCCAAAACTTAAATTGGCGCACATTGGTTCGGTTTGAACGCCGACTGGTAGATGCTTTCGGCAAGGGTCGAATCTGGCTCGCCGGAGACGCCGCCCACACTACACCACAGGCAAGTGTCCTTAGCATGAATGTCGGTATCCGTGAAGCGATCGATCTCGCCAACCGTCTCGGTAGCGCCCAAACAGATCTCGAACGAAAAGAAGCGCTTGAAAAATACAATCAAAATTACAAGGAAGAGTGGCGATATCTGTTAGATCTGGATCATCACATCAGTGCTGCTGACGAAGCTGCACATTGGCTGCTCGCCCATCGCAGCAGCCTTATTGGCAACATTCCTGCAACAGGCGAAACGCTTACCGAACTACTGGCACAGATTCATCTCTTTGACGCTGCTTAGAACTACTTTTTTGGCAATTAGACTCTGTTAGTACTTTACGTTTGAATGAGTTGTTCTGCCACTCTCTTTCGCCAGCAAATCGGATTTTGGTTAGGTATTCTTTTTGCTCTGCTAATCTTTTTGCTTCCCGCACCTGAAGGATTGTCAACAGACGGAAAAAAAGTTCTTGCTGTGGCCGTTCTGATGGCTCTTTGGTGGATCACTGAAGCCATCCCGCTCTACGCTACGGCTTTGGTACCTTTACTAGCGTTTCCCTTTCTCGGGACTATGCACTCCGAAGATCTGGCTTCATCGTATGGGCATCATTTAATTTTTCTTTTCATGGGCGGGTTCTTTCTGGCCAAGGCGATTGAGAGATGGAATCTTCACGAAAGAATAGCTCTCCAAGTTATCTCTCTAATCGGTGTAAGGCCCAGACAAATTATTCTGGGCCTTATGATGGCAACCGCATTTCTCTCGATGTGGATATCTGATACGGCTTCTACGATGGTTATGTTCCCGATTGCAATGGCCATTCTCCATCACATGGATGCGTCCGGGGAAGATGGAAATGTTACGGAGGAAGCAACTGTGGAAAATCAACGGTTTGCTTCCTGTCTTTTGCTGAGTGTTGCTTATGCTTCATTAATAGGAGGCATCGCGACTTTGATTGGAACACCGCCGAACATTGTCTTTGCCGCCACGATGAAATCGCTGTATCCGGAAGCGCCTGAAATTTCGTTCTTTCAATGGATGAAGGTAGGGGTGCCGCTTGCACTCATTTTTCTGCCGTTAATCTGGCTTTACCTGACTCGTCTGGCGATTCCCGTTACTCTAAAGGAAATTCCGGGAGGCCGAGAGACTATCCAGGCAAAAATTAATTCTCTAGGTTCAATGGCAAAGGGAGAACGCTATACGCTTTTTGTTTTTTTCTTTGCAATTTTTGGATGGGTCTTTCGCAGCAACATAGACCTTGGTGTTTTTACAATTTCCGGCTGGTCGAACATACTCGGAGTCGAAGATTATGTTAAGGACTCTACGGTTGCGGTTACAGTTGCTCTGTTATTATTTATCATTCCGGAAAATCTAAAGGAACGACGTTTTTTGCTGGATTGGGACTCGGCGATGAAAATACCGTGGGGGATATTGCTTTTATTTGGCGGAGGCATAGCTCTTGCCTCTGCGGTCAAGAGTAGCGGACTTTCTCAATGGATTGCGGAGAGTCTGGGAGTTCTTTCCAATTTTCCTACTGTTCTAATGGTATTATCTGTCTGTTTGCTAATCACCTTTTTGACAGAAATTACCTCAAATACAGCAATCGCAACTGTTTTTATGCCAACCCTGGGGGCGATCGCCATCGCCATGGACTCCGATCCGATGCTCCTTATGATTCCTGCGGCCATGTCTGCCTCATGTGCTTTCATGCTTCCGGTTGCAACACCCCCCAATGCAATTGTATTTGGTAGTGGTAAAATTCCTGCTTTTCTGATGGCCCGTACAGGTCTGGGGCTAAATTTACTCGGCGCAGTGCTGATCACCACAGCAATTTATTTTCTGGCAATTCCACTCTTCGACATCTCCGTCTCCGGACTTCCCGAATGGGCAAAACCGTAATTTCACTCACGCAATCCAGAACTCCGGAAGGCTGTAACTATATCTCACGCGAAGTCGCGAAGAGCGCGAAGCAACAAAGCCGCAATCAAAAGCTGAAAGCCTGAAAGCTAGAGAAACGCTATGTCTCACGCGAAGACCCAAAGACCCAAAGATAAGGGCAATGGCTCAATCGATCTGAAAAAAACTTGGCGTCTTTGCGCCTTGAGCGAAGCGGGCGTGAGTCAAAATCTTTTCAAAAGAACAAGAAATGTGATTATCGTGCTACGAATTTGGATTTGTTTTTTAGTTGGTTATCTATTTGAATTGATAGTTCGCGAAAGCTTTTGCATCGATCGAGTTTTCGATCCCGTCCGGAAATATCCATCTGAACTCATCGTAAGTCTCATTATAGTTCTGATTCGGAGGCCAGAATCTTCCATCTTTAATCTGTCTCAGGATTGAAGTGGCGCAGGATTTTGCAGAATCATTCAGTTCTTGGTTAAAGCTTTCCCAGCGAACGATGCCGCTTTTGTCGATGGTTTGACCAAGGTTAAAATAGGCCAGAGATATTGGCTTTTCGCAGGTTGGATCCTTTGCGAAATTGTAGAGTGGCAGTTGTAAATCAATCCATTGATAGAGTTTACCGTCTTGTTCGAAAAGCGCATCTTCGGGCAAGTGGTCCGGAAGCGTCTTTTTGCCAACAGATGTAAGATGTGCTTTTTCCGGATCGTTGGGCAGATTGCCGGTTTTATAGTCAATTAGTTCCAGTTGTTTTCCACGTTGGTCGATACGGTCAATACGTCCGTTCAGGACAAAGCCTTCGAGAGAAATTTCAAAAGCTTCTTCAGTGCTAAGGATGTGGGTGTTACCATGCTGAGCAATATCTTCACACTGATGTTCGGCAAAAGAAACAATGCGCTCCATCAGCGCTTCATATTGAAGACGCAGTGCAAAAGATAAACGTTTACCATAGCGGTGTTCAAATAAATGTTCGGCGATCGCATGTAGTTTTTTGATTAAATCACCGGGTTTTACCGTTTGATCCAGTGTATCTCCGTTCAGCTTAGCTACAGTTTCGTGAAAGAGTGTACCAAAAGCAGCTGGACTCAGTTCTCGTGTTTCAACATCAACCGAACGCATGCGGAGCACATGCCGTAGAAAAAAACGAAACGGGCACTGCAAGTAGCTTTTTAACGCGCTAACAGGAAGTGAAGCAGGCAACTCAAGATCCGTCGGGGGTTTGAGTTTCCAGGCAATGCTATGCCTGCTGTTTGTAAAACCATCATCACTTGCCCGGAAGAGTTTACGGGTGCGCCGGATGAGCTTGTCTGCTGTAACTTGAAATAGTAAACGCGAAGGCTTAAGCGGATGTTGATCGTGACTGACTTGTGGAATAAGAAGATCGACACATCCATTTTCTCCGGTACGCCGCCGACATAATGCTTCCAGAAGGTAAGCATCGCGAGCAGAACGCTGTGCATTGGTGCGCAGCCCCAGTTGTTCGCGCAACGATTCGGGAAGAAAGCTGTCGCCGATTACGGATTCGGGCACGCAGTGTTCATTGATGCCAGCGATTACGAGATGCGGCGCATCATTCCACAGTAGCTCAAGCCAGCCGAGAAGATCATGTGCCTGTTGCGGGCGCGTCGGATATATGCGACTGTTGTTGAGGCTGTGTTCCAGTGCAGTGTGTGCGAAACTTTTTGGAAGGTCTGAAAACAAACGCTCTGTTTCAGCAACCGATTGCAGCCACTTGCGCACTCCCTCAGCCTGTTCTTCCCAGGGAGTTTCAGATCCTACGGAACTCTTAACCTGCTTTTCTGCGTAAATCAACTGAAGCTTATGGGCAAGCGCCTCGGCAAAATTGCTGGCATTGCCGAGTTCTTCGGCAAGCTGACCCAACTGTGCCAGTGCAGTGTTTAGTTCGGTAGCCTTCGATGACCGGGCAGCAAAATAGGTAAGCGCCAAGAGATCCGGAGCCAGGTGTTTCTCGAAGATCCGGTCCAGATGTTGCAGCGCTTTATTTGCATGCAGGGTTAAGCCGATCCAATCTTGTATATCCGGATGTTGCAGCAAAGTACGCACGGTTGATATGTCAGGATCTCTATGAAGCCTGCAAAGCAATTCAGTGAGCTGTCCGATGGCGCCGTTGCGCAGCGGTTGTCCTTCCGGATCATAGTAGGCTATATCAGCGCGATTAAACGCATCGGCAACGATGGGATTCAGCGCTGGATCGGCGAGTCCAATCAAAATGGATTCAGGTGCCTTGCCTTGCATGGACTCCACAATAAAAGATGCAGCTACGTTTTGGGTTGTAACGGTTTGCAGGCGAACACCCCACGCCTCAAAATCGAGTGGACGTTGATTCCAGTGTTCTGCAAGCGGACGACCCCAGTTATCAAAATGCGTGTCTTCGGATCCGTAAACCCAAATTTCAACTGGAATTAGTTGCATGGCTCGTTCAAGCGCTTGAAGAATGAGGGGTTGCGGATCCGGAGTTGCAGCGAGAATGATGCGGTCGATATGTCCCGAAGGTTTGTAATTTTGAGCCGCTTTACGGCGTAATTGTTTCGGATCTCTAAGATTATGTTTTTCAAGATGGTTCAGGTAGAGCTTTTCCAGTTTGGCTAACTCCTGCCAACGTTCCGGCTCATGTCCGCTTTTTTTCGTAAATTGTGCAACTTGCTGAAAATCGAGACCTTCTTCACCGAGTTCATTGCGTAATTGCACAAAGCGTCGGGCCATGCTGTGCTGCCATGTAATTGAGAGTTCCGGCTTTATCGGAAAAAGTGTTTTGAACTGATTAAAATTAAGTGACTGAAATACAGAGACCCAGGCTGCGATAACTGCAATTTCACCGGCTATTGTTTTCTCTCGAAGGGACTGTAGCAACAAACCATCCGGAGTTACAATTTCCGGTGGAAAGAGACCATGGCTGGCCAATGCAAGCGCCTCACGCAAACGCCGACCGGATTGCACCGTAGGAACCACCACCACGGTATTGCTTAAGTCAGTGAAGTCGCCGCTAGTGCTGGACAACAGTTGTTTGGTAACTGACGGAAGCAAAGGGAGATTCCAATCGAGAAATATAGTTTGGGCATGCCGCATAAACCTAAATTCGTGATTTGATCTGCATCTTATGCCAATACCGAAAAGGTTTGAAAACAATATTAATCAGTTACAATTTTGATTTTGTCATTTCAACGCTCTTGTCATTGGATATTACTACTATGAAGACACTCTTTTTGGTTCGACACGCAAAATCAAGCTGGGAAAACTTTAGACTTTCCGATAACGAACGACCGTTGAGTGAACGAGGTGAACGAGACGCACCAATAATGGGTAAACGATTGGCATCACGTGGGGTAAAACCGGATATTTTAATCAGTAGTCCAGCCTTGAGGGCTCATAGTACAGCAATGAAGATTGCCGTAGAGATTGGCTATCCGGAAGCGGACATTCAAATGAAAGCGAAACTTTACTTCGAAGGCTTTTCAGCCATGTTGGACATTATTCACTCAATAGCCTCCAGCGTGGATACCGCGATGCTGTTTGGGCATAATCCAACCATGACTAGAGCGGTCAACACCCTGGCAAGTGAAAGTATCGGCAACGTACCGACCTGTGGCATTGCAGAAATACAGTTTGATGTCGAATCCTGGCAAGACATCGACGAGGGGCTGGGCACAATGCAGCTATTTGATTACCCAAAACGGATCGATGATTGATCCTAAAAATCAGCTATAATCTCGCGAAGCTCGCCTTCCGGACCTTCATGATTCTGTTCGACCGCAAGTTGAAGCGCATTTTCCAGAATGGGTTTGGCTTGTTCTGTTTCTCCACTTTGCAGAAACGCTTTGCCCAATAGTATGCGAGGCAGCATCCAATCAGTTTGTGAATCGACGCATTTTTGCAAATGAGGTATCGATTCGGAAACAGAACCTTCTTCGTAAAGCGCTTGGCCGAGGCTAAAACGGAACAACATGTTATCAGGCTGAGCCTGGACTTTTGACAGGTAAATTTCAGATTTTTTCATAAGTAGTCAGTCGATTCTTTTATTCGAAGTTCAATGTCCGATGTTCAAAAAGACTTGTTCGCGTATGTCTTTACTAAAGCGTTTAAACTCACGGACGGGCAAAGCATCCAAAAAATGCTTTCCATACCTTTTTTTTAGAATTCGGGAGTCGAGAAGGATTATGTTTCCACTGTCTTCCCGACGGCGGATCAGGCGTCCGATTCCCTGACGAAATTTTATCAGGGCTTCCTGCAGCGTGATTTCATGAAAGGGATTGCCACCCTGTTCCTGAATATACTCACAACGAGCTTCGCTGATCGGATGGCTCGGATTATCAAATGGTAGACGAGTTATAATAACCTGTGAAAGTGCGGGTCCTGGTACATCAATGCCAGTCCAGAAACTATCGGTGCCGAACAAAACACCGTTGCCTGCTTTTGCAAATTGACGGGTAAGTTCGCTGCGGTCGGCATTCAGGCCCTGAGCAAAAAGCGGGCGATTGTGTTTTTTGAAAAATGCTTCGGTGCGATTGTGGACCTGGCGCAAGTCCAGATGGCTGGTAAAGAGTACAAGACTGCCGCCCGCGACGCGCTTGCTGAACCAGCAAATCATATCTGCCAGATAGTCAAGATCGAGCCGCCCTTGTCTGGGCTCCGGTGTGGGTGTGTCACTGGCAATGAAGACATGACAGTTTTCCCTGTAGTTAAAGGGCGAAGTCTCGATTTGGGTTTCGGCAGCCTGGCCACCAACTTTTTCTTGAAATGGTTTGATGCTCGTCCCGTCGGACAGTGTGGCGCTGGTCAGGATAGCAGCTGTCTGCCGGCTAAAAAGCGCCTCGCGTAAATAAGGCGCAACATCCAATGGAGCGCTTCGCAAAGTAACGATCTGACCTTTTTTGCCGCCACGTTCCAGCCAGTATACATGATCTTCCTCTGTCAGTTCAACGAAGGCATTGACAACATCGCGGTAACCCAAGATCCGGCGACGCGCATCCCTCAACTCGTCTTTGATATGCTCTTGTTCTGTTTTTTGAATGAGCCCACCGAGATGATCAGCAACTTCCTTCAACGGATTTGATAGGGAATTTTCGCAAAAACCATTTTCATGTATGCGCAAGATGGAACGTTGCGTAAGAAATGCCTCTCCAAGGTAGCGAAAAAATTCATCAGTTGCAGTTAGTGCGTTTATGACTGTGGAATAGTCGGGCAACGGATTCTGCCGGCGAAGCAGGCCATGACGTGTCTTTGGATTATAAATAGCTTTAAGCGCCCGATTCAGCGCATAGGAACTTACATGAATGCCAAAATGATCCGTAGCAATGGCTGGTATACGGTGCGCTTCATCCAAAACGACAAAGTCACCAGGCATTAAAATTCCGGGCGTTTCACCTTTTGGCGGCATTCCTGCATTTATCAGAGAAAACAATAAACTGTGGTTTAAAATGATACAGTTTGCCGAATGCAGTTGCTTGCGTGCACGCTGGTAAAAGCAGACACTGGGATCGCAATTTTTCTTCGAGCAGGTAGAGCTGTCAGCATTTACAGCATCCCAGACATCAGGAAGCGGTGGTGGTGAGAGTTCCTGGATAATGCCGTCCTTACTATGAGCCGACCATTGGGCCAATCGAATGTAGTCCGCTTTAGAATCACTTTGAATCAACTCTGTCTGTTTCTCAGTTCTAATATCTTTAAGTGCATGACTTAGCCGCGTTGTACAACAGTAGTTAGCCTTGCCCAGCATCAGCGCAGTTCGAAAGCCAGCATAGCGTTTCAATTCCGGCACTGCCTGGAACAACTCGCGGCACAGCTTCAGGTCTTTGCTGCGAATCTGCCCCTGAAGTGTGATCGTGTGGCTGGAGACAATCAGCGGGCGTTCACTGTTAATCGAGTGGATCAAGCCTGGTATCAAATAAGCCAGACTCTTGCCAACACCCGTACCGGCTTCAAATAGCAGTGGTGTATCAGTCTCAAGTGACTGAGCAACATAGAGCGCCATCGCCGCCTGCTGCGGTCGATGATCGAGACCGAGTGCAGTCTGCAAAAAACCATCCTGCTTGAAAATCGATTCCACTAGTTCGACGAGATAGCCCAGTTTTTGGGGAGCGCTACCTGTGTTTTCAATGAGTCCGATCATAGCTTGCGATTTTTTTAACCCGGATTATGCAAACGAGTTTTCACTACTTACTATATATAGTAGGGTGACAATTTGTCCTTCGCTGAAAAGCCTTGTTTTAATGAGGCATTTCTTACCAGTCTTGCAGTAGGTGTCAAGTTTCCTGCAAAGAAGAAATTGGCAGCATTGACATCCTCATCACAGACATACAGGCTTCAATTGGTGAAAGGGTGAGATCAGGATATGGTATAAACATAATATGCGGATGTCGTATAACGGCTATTATGTGAGCTTCCCAAGCTTGAGACGAGGGTTCGACTCCCTTCATCCGCACCAAACTGTTGCACAGGCTGCGCCACAAGCAGCTTGAAAAGAATCCCTCCTTATTTTTGAGTGGAAACTTTGATACAGGCCGGACACATTGGCATCGCTACTGTTTCGGTGCCAGTCGAGATCAATGGGCAACAGCGACCGTCCCGCTTGGTAAAGAGTATTTTCTCCTACGTTTTGAATTCGGCGATAACAATCATTCGGACCTATGCTATCTACAGGCCGTTTTCATTTTTCATGGGAACAGCTATTTTGCTTTTTCTGCCAGGGTTTGGACTGGGGTTGAGGTTTCTCTACTATTTTTTTACCGGCGATGGCAATGGCCATGTACAGTCGGTCGTCTTGTCTGTATTTCTGATGGGAGCAGCATTCAACCTGGCGATCATGGCAGTTTTAGCTGATCTGATTGCCGCAAATCGTCAATTGCTGGAGAAGTTGGGCTATCGCCAGCAATTGGTTCAGACCCTTAAAATAAAGGACAAAGGATGCGGTGGCTCTGACAAAGACGCAATTTTCTCACACGCAGTCACAGAGCCACGGGAATAAATAAAACAAATAAAAAACTCTGTGTTCCCGTGACTTGGGTGAGATCAAGCAGTGTTTCTGCAAAATGATTTCTTCGGAATTTTAAATTTCAAATTTGGCTGTGGCTCTCCTGTTCCAGGCAAACTGTACTCAAGTGGGCATTTTAATTATTCTAATTTATGCATTCGATTAGAATTTAAATTAGGGATAACTTTTTTCATATTTATACTTGCGTTAAAATGATAAGTGATTCTTTTCGCAGTGTTGTTCTTCATGAAGGATAGCTAATAACAATCAAGTACAACAAACTTAACAAACAACAAACAATGAAAAATATAACACATATTTTAGCTGCAGCATCTTTTGTTTTTACAGCAGCAAACTTACATGCCGCTCAAATCACTGGCAACAGTACAATCGGTTTTACCGGATCTTTAAATCTTCTTGAAGAGATTGATGATGTAAATGGTCTGAATTCAGATCAATATGTCACTATAAGTAACGATTCTGGTGATACAAAATATTATACAATAACAAGTGATCTGAACAAAGCAGATGCTATAACATTTAATAATTTATTGGATTGGTCTGTTACTGCACAGCAAAATAATGCTGAATACGATCAGCTTAATGGGCTCGCTACCATTTTGGCTGGCACTCCAAATGGTGATACTATTCAAGGTATTTTGGATGGAAAAACATATTATTCAGCCGATGATGATGCATATGTAGGCAATGCAACTGGATCTTTTGGATCAGCGGGTGGAATTGCAGAATTTACTGACTTTGCATTTGAACCTGATTTATTCCCTAGTCCAGTAGATCCACTCTGGCTGGTTAATACAACAGATGGTACAGATCCTTTTAGATTCGAGATGACCAGTGTATTTAGAGGTACTAATCCAGATGATCCCTTTCTAACGGGTTATGGCTTACTTACTGGAGGTGGATTTGATGATACTTATGGCTCTTGGAACATAACGACGCAAGCATTTTCAGGCGACGTAGCTGATGGAACTGCTTTCAATTTTACTTTTTCATCATCCTCAATAGCTGTGGGTACGTCTGGTACATCATCCGCTGTTCCAGAGCCAAGTACGTATGCTATGTTTGGTACAGCCTTTGTGGTTTTGGGGTTCATAGGTTGTAAGAAACGGAAAGTTGCCTAATTTTAAGTAAAATTATTTTTCGTAATGTAAGTCACAAAAGCCGTCTGTACACAGACGGCTTTTTTTATGCCAGTCGAGGTCAATGGGCAACAGCGGCCGTCCCGCTTGGTAAAGAATATTTTTTCCTATGTTTTGAATTCGACGATAACAATCATTCGGACCTATGCTATCTACAAGCCGTTTTCATTTTCATGGGAACAGCTATTTTGCTTTTCCTGCCAGGGTTTGGACTGGGGTTGAGGCTTCTCTACTATTTTTTTTACCGGCGATGGCGATGGCCATATACAGTCGGTCGTCTTGTCTGTATTTTTGATGGGAGCGGCATTCAAACTGGCGATCATGGCAGTTTTAGCTGATCTGATTGCCGCAAATCGTCAATTGCTGGAGAAGTTGGGCTATCGCCAGCA
>JBNKZP010000037.1:0-11844 GCA_050301675.1 Puniceicoccaceae bacterium | reverse complement strand
AAGCGCCATTTTGAAAAGTGATGTTAGGAATAATCGTACCCAGGCGGACAATGCTATCCATCACAAATATTGTGAACCAGGCTGCGTGATTGATGAATTCGGATATTGGGGACAAGAATAAAGCTGCGCAACCTGCCGATAAGATGCCACTGATAATCACAATAGCGACAAGATAAACGAGCAACAAATTGAGCACGATAGCGCCCGGCGCAATAAAATTGAAAAACGCTGCGCAAATCGGCACACTGGCCAACCATGCAGAAACGCTGATGGTAAACAAGGGGATCATTTTATGAATTGTCCAGGAGGCGATGCGCTGGCGTGTGGTCCAGTCCTCTTCCGGCAACCATTGGTATATCGGGAATGCTTCTCTTAATGCCCGGCCAGCCGGCAGGCCGAGCAGCAGGATACTGGCGACAACGATGTAGGAAAGTTGAAATCCGAGGCTCCACAATTGATCCGGATCAAGTAGCAGTACAAAAACAGCAGAGTTTACCAGCGCGGCGAAAGAACTATGTTGACGATGGAAGGCGAAGCTCGACCAGAAAAAAGCAGCCATCAGAAAGGCTCGAATTGCCGAAGGTGAGGCGCCGGTAATGGCGACATAAAGATAAAGTAATGGCAGACCGATCCATGGACTCCAGCTTCTTGGTATTCGCAGTAACAGTAGACTCTGAGCAATGACAGCAGCAATAACTCCGATGTGTAGCCCGCTGATTGCAAAAAAGTGCATGGTTCCCGTCATGCGATAACGTTCACTTTGTTCACGGGTGAGCGCTGCGTTATCGCCTAGTAGCATGGTGACGTAGATGTTCGCCAGTCCTGAATCTTTAGGAGCGCCCAGACGCAATATTTTCTGAAAACGATGATTCATAGCCGTACAAAAGCGCGTAAAAGCAGAAGACTTTTTTGTTATTTGCAATTCACTAAGCTGGTCGAATCGATAATGAACTCCGATGCTTTTGAGATAGGCATCGAAATTTCTTCGCTCTTCAGTTTTTGAGGGTTGCTGAATCGGCTCCAGTACTCCGGTTGCATCGATCAAAAATCCTTTTTGTATGTTGATGACTGGCTGTTTGGCCAGGTGCTTTTGTTGCGGAAGTTTCAACCGAGCGTAAATCAAATCGCCAGTGCGCAGGCGTCCGATTTCAGGGGAATGTAATACCTGAGCGACCATATTTGTGATGCCGTAGTGTTCATTGGAGCGCATCATCGTCTTTACTTTCAGCGTGAGTCGTGCTTCGCGTTGGGGCATTTCAAGATCGGACGCGGTTGGTTCCGGTGTAAGCCGGATGTTTCCGTAGCTCCAGAAACAGAGCGTAGCGCTAGCAGTGAAGGCAAACAGCCAAAATGGTGTAAGCATTTCTTTGCGGGCGAGTAGTAGTGCGCCCAGGCTACCCCCAAAAGCAAATGTAAGGAGCAACCCTAACGGAGCCATGAAATTTCGCGCCAGAATTAATCCGATAATCAATCCAGTTAAAAGGACTGCCATCGGAGCACGTGTTGAGGGTTGGGGTATCATTGAACGTCAAACGTTGAACAACCGAACTTTGAAGATCGAATAATCAATTAGTCGAACATTAAACTTCAACCTTCGGCTTTTAATATTCGATGTTCGGTGTTTAATTGTTCAGCTTTAGATATTTGACGGTTCGATCTTGCAAGCTTGCTCCGCATTAAGCAGTTGTATTGGCAATGCCCAAGGAAAAGGAACAGGCAAATATTTTTGATTCTGAAGCGGTTGACTCGGAGCGACTCAAACGTCCGCTTGCAGTGCGTATGCGTCCGCGTTCGTTGGATGAAATCATTGGGCAGGATCATATCGTTGGGGCGGGGTGTTTGCTGCCGCGTCTTATAAAAGCAGATAATTTTGGCAGCCTATTATTTTACGGACCTCCGGGCTGCGGTAAAACCTCGCTTGCTGAAGTGATTTCGATTCAGACAAAGAGCAAATTTGTTCGGGTCAATGCAGTGCTGTCAAACGTTGCCGAGCTGCGTGATATCTTAAGACTGGCTCGCTACGAGAAGGGAAGGCAGACGATACTTTTCATCGATGAAATTCACCGCTTCAACAAATCTCAGCAGGATTTGTTACTGCCCGATGTGGAAGCCGGAACAATACGTTTGATCGGAGCGACAACTCATAATCCCGGGTTTTACGTAAATGCGCCCTTGCTGAGTCGTAGTCACCTGTTTCGTTTGGAGCCGATTGATGCACACTCAATTGCGATGATTCTGGAACGTGCCCTTGCGGATGAGGAACGAGGGCTTGGGTTGCAGCGTTGCACCGCGGATGCCAAAGTGTTTGACGCACTGGCGACTTTTGCCGGTGGTGATTTGAGACGTGCATTGAATTTTTTGGAGACCCTGACGCTAAGTCAGCCTTTAGGTTCCCATATTGATGTCACTGCGGTTGAAGTATTTGCGCGGGAGCGGCACATCCGTTACGATCGTGACGAAGATGAGCACTACGATCACATATCCGCGATGATCAAAAGTATTCGAGGTTCCGATCCTGATGCGGCTTTGTATTGGGCGTTTAAAATGCTTCAAGGAGGTGAAGATCCACGTTTTATTGCGCGGCGGTTAATAATTCTGGCTTCGGAAGACATTGGTCTTGCCAATTCTCATGCATTGTCCGTTGCTGTAAATGCATCTGAAGCTTGTGAAAGGGTGGGAATGCCGGAGTGTGAGTACAATCTGGCGCATGCGATTCTTTACCTTTCTACATCACCCAAGAGTAATTCGGCTACGCGAGCAATGCAGGCAGTCAAGAAATCGCTTCGGGATTCTCCGGTACAAGAGGTGCCGATTTGGCTGCGCGATGCACATACGAAAACAAATAGGACGCTGGGACACGGGAAGGACTATTTGTACAGCCATGAATATCCATGCGGTATATCAGGTCAGGAGTATATGCTGAAACCTTGTCAGTTTTACGAACCGGGAGATGCCGGTGCTGAAGTTGCAATTGCACAGCGGATGGAACAACTCAAACAACTAAAAACAGCGATTCAGAAGAAAAATGCGACCAAGTAGTATTGATCTTTCTTGTTGAACACCTAGTTTAATAATTTATGAAAACAAAAATTACCTTACTTTGTCCTTTGATTTTTGCACTACTGCTTCCACTTCATGCCCAGGAATCCGCATCAGAAGATTCTGCCGGCAAGGATGAAAAGGTGCTTCCGGAAGTTTCTGATCCACCTTACACCGTTGGAGATCGTGCGACTATACAGGGACAATACATTCCGGTTGGGGATGGCATTTCGATTAATTTTCGGATAAGGAACAACCGGATGTATATATATTGGGTCGATGAAGACGATTTAATTGTTGAGCCACAGGCAACTGCCGGCAATGTGCGGTTCATTGCAGATGTGCGTGGACGGAGCTACTTTACCTTAGAGCCGCTGGGAAATGAAGATGGTCTTGGTTCAGTAGGCGCCCCTGTTTATGAGCCTCACATTTTTACAGTCATTCTGAGTCTGGAAAAAACTGACGGTGAGGGTTTTAATACATATACCTTTCGTTATACTTCGGTTTTAGCTGCCAAAAGAGAATCAAGAGTATTTTTTAACGATGAAAAAGACAGCTCAGAAAGTATTAATCCAAAAGACAAAGGGTACTACTAGTTTCGATAGTATCAATCAGCGTGAATTATAAACAAATATTGAGAAGTCTGGTTGCGGCGATTCTTGCCGTGTTGATTGCTGCAAACACAGCTTCGGGGATACACTACGACAACGTTGAAGCGTTGATCGTAGCGATTTTACTGCTTGGTATTTTCAACATTTTTTTGAAGCCGCTGCTAATGCTTTTTTCCCTGCCGTTTATATTGCTCACTTTTGGGCTAGGGATATGGATCATAAATGCTTTATTGCTTCTTCTGGTGGCAGCAATGGTGAATGGCTTTTATGTAGAGAGCTTTCTGAGCGCACTTTGGGGAGCCCTCATATTGAGCATTATGAATCTTATTAATACGATTTATTTCGGAGATCTCAAAAAAAGTCGAGTGACTGTAAGGTTTAATCGAGGCATACGGTTTACTAATCCGAATACTTCAGAAGACAGAGACAATATCTCACGTCGTCCCAAGTCTTTTATCAAGAAAGACGATGACGACGTGATTGATGTCTAATTTCGGCAAAATTTGCTGAGTATCGTTTCATCAGGCTTTATCAATTTCACCTGGTCAGGGAACTTTTTTGACGCACTCCTACTAATTTAAAGTAACACATTTTTATTATGTCATCAGATTCAAAATACGATCTTGTAGTCATTGGTGGTGGGCCGGCCGGTTATGCCGCAGCCATCCGCGCGGGGCAACTTGGTAAAAAGGTTGCCTGTGTAGAGATGGAGCGTCCCGGCGGCACCTGTCTCAACTGGGGATGCATTCCTTCTAAAGCGCTTTTGAAAAGCGCTGAATTGTATAATAAAATCAAACATTCGGAAGATCTGGGTATAACGGTAAAAGACGTAAATTACGACTTTGCAAAAATCATTCATCGCTCCCGGGATGTTTCGGCAACCATGGCAAAAGGTGTTGGGTTCTTATTTAAGAAAAATAAAGTCGAGCATATTGTCGGATTAGGTTCAATTCAAGCTCCTGGCATGGTAGAAGTTATTGAAGGCAAAGACAAAGGAAAAACCTTGGCTGCTGAGAAGATATTGATTGCGACTGGTTGTAAGCCGCGTCTCATTGAAGGTGTTGCAATTGATGGTGGACGAGTCATGACTTCGCGTCAGGCATTGGAGATGAAGCGGCAGCCAAAATCGATCGTTATTGTCGGCGCGGGCGCTATCGGTGTCGAGTTCGCTTATTTTTTGAATGCCTTTGGCACAAAAGTCACACTGGTTGAGCGGCTGGATCAAATCCTCCCGGTTGAAGATCATGAAACCGCTGAAGTCGTTGCCCGTGAGTTTAAGCGTCAGGGAATTGATTGCCGGCCTTCAACAGATGTACAAAATATTAAAGTTCTGAAAAAAGAAGTGAAGATGGATTTGGTCAAAGGTGATCAGACTGAGTCCATTTCAGCCGAGTCATTATTGCTTGCGATTGGTGTCGTTGCTAATACCGAAAAACTGTTTTCTCCAAAAGTAAACGTCACTCTGGATCGCGGCTATGTAACAGTGGATGAAAATTACGAGTCTTCGGTCAAAGGTATTTACGCAGCCGGTGACATTATTGGCCCTCCCTGGCTGGCTCATGTTGCTACATTCGAAGCAGTTCAGGCGGTTGAAGGCATGTTCGGCCATGGCAAACCGAAGAAAGTCACTCAATTTCCCGGATGTACTTACTGTCTGCCACAGGTCGCTTCTATTGGCAAAACAGAGAAACAATTGAAAGAAGAGGGTGTAGCCTACGAAGTTGGCAAATTTCCATTTCAGGCGTCCGGTAAGGCAGTTGCGTCGATGCAATCCGAAGGTTTTGTAAAGTTACTGGTCGACGAGAAGTACGGTGAAATTCTGGGGGCACATATCGTCGGTGCAGATGCAACTGAAATGATTGCAGAATTTGGGCTGGCAATGAAACTTGAAGCGACCGCTGAAGAAATACACAATACGATACATGCACATCCGACAATGAGTGAGGCTATGATGGAAGCTGCTGCGACGATTTACGGCGAAGCGATTCATATCTGAAATGGCAACTATGTCCATTTTTTCACGATTTTTGCGGGCATAAATTCTTCATACTTTCGAAAGCGTTCAATGCTGCCGCGGTGAACTGCCTGCTCGACAACTCCGTAATTGGGCGAGTGAAATGTAGCTTTGTCTCCCTCTTTTTTTTCAAGCATTTCACCTTTGTGCTCTCGGGTAAAGTTTTCGTAGTGAATCACTTCTATTTGATCCGGGAATATTTCAAGAAGTCGCTCCTGAAAATTTAAGCTATCTTCAATGGATTGGCTCGCTCGCTCTGGCGTCAAAAATTGCAGTGAAAAATGGTTTAACGGCAAATAAACAAACAGGCAGCTCAATAGACAATCCAAAGGATGCCTTCGGACAAGGTAGATACATGTTCCCGGGAAAAGGGTCATCCAGTAAGAAGCATAGGCTTCATGTCCCGGATTCTTATCAATAAACGGGGCTTTAGGTGAAAGCTTTGGTGAGAATTTGAGCATCGCATTGCCATAATCCTTTTGAAATAATTGACACTCTTGGGGCGTAATATCAGCAGCATTCTTATTTTGCAGTTTATGCTTTTGAAGCGTTTGGATGAAGGAAGGTACTTCATCAATGTCCAGGCGGTTCATTTTTTTTGCCAGGTGGGCGCTGACTACGGAGGTTCCGGAACGAGGGTGACCTGCTATCAGCAGAGGAACCGGGTAGTTAGGATGGGGTTTCATCTCCGGACGCGGATAGACCAGTTGATTCATGGAGCGTTGCATGGCTTCCTGATGTAAACGATACTCTGTGTCCAGGGCATCTCTCTTATCCGCAGACGGCAACATTGCTTCATTTGCCGCAATCAACAGGTTCCAGGCCTCTTTATAGCGACCTTTTTTTTCATAACAGTCAGCCAGGACCAGAGAAGCGCGATACTGGGTCTTAGAATCCACGTTCTTAACTTGCTCTGATGTGATCAGCGTCAGCGCGTTAATCGCACTGTCTACATCGCCTCCGCTTTTAAGTATCAAGCCTTTCATGAGTGGCGCACGCGGGTGTCTTGTGCCGATTTCTTCGAGTATCTCCAGCGCTTGATCCAGTTGTCTGATCCGTTCGCACACTTCAACAAGTGCAATGCCAATATCGATTTCCCGATCGTTTTCCCAATAAGCCGAGAGTACTTTGTGAGCTTCCTCGTAATCGCCCATTTTGAAGTACCCGGAAGCAACGTGGCTTTTGAGTTCCGGGCTCAACCCGGCCATCGATTCAACTTTTTTTAACGCTTTGCGAGCGGCTTCAGGATTACCACTCAATGTGAACGCCCTGGCTCCTTCTAGCAGAGCAGTTGTCATCTCCGGTTGTGCGCGGATGAGCTTGCGATAATGTTTTGCGGCGGCATGTGCATCACCGGCAACCAACGAAGCGCGTGCTTTGTTTAATAAATTTAAAGACGACGGATTCATCTACAGCAAAAAGTGAAAAAGTAGTAATCGCTGTCAAAACCAAATTAAAACCTCGAAATTTCGCAAAAAACATTTGATCCTATCGAAACCACGAAGAATTTAATTTGAGCTTGAATTCATTTAAAACATTTGTGTATATTGCTCGAATATGAAGTTACCTAAATCAGCTAAGTTAAAGCATTTGCCTTTAATTTTGGGTTCTGCTCTGGCTGCTACCAGCAACGCTGCCCCGAACCTGATCATCAATGGAGATTTTGAGACGGGCCTTTCTGGTGGTGGCTATGGTAGCTATAAAAGTGAAGTCTATAAGTTTGCAGCTTCGACGCCTTCCAGTCCGATTGTTAACAATTCAAACTGGCATATCACACAGACTTATCAGGCAGCCCAATTCAAAGATCTATACCCGGCATCCCCTAATCCAAACGGCTGGGGAATAAAGATGGGCAGATATACAAATTCTTATGTGACGAACACGACAACGATGTCGCTTAAAGAGGGGACCTATGAATTTTCTGCGAAGCACTGGGGTGAACTACCCGATAGCGTTGGCTCAGAATTCTCCGCTATGTTGGTTGGTGTCGGTCCAACTGAAGGAACGGATCATATGATCGGTACCTTTACAGACACTACGAAAGGAGGTGTTCAGATATCGTCTACCAATTTTACTTTGAAGGTCGCCGGCGAGTATCAATTGCAATTGTCCGGCAGCGGCAATTTAGACCAAACCAGTCGTGCCTGGCTTGATGATCTAACTTTGGTGGATATTCCCGAGCCGTCTTCAATCGCAACTATTCTTGGACTAAGTGTGTTGGGAATAATTACAGTTAAGCGAAGATTGCGTAGAGGCAACTAAGTTATCTCAAATGTGAATAGATTTATATTATGAAAACCAAACAAATCGCTTCTATTTTAGGTTCTGTCTTAATTATCGGTAGCAGTGCATCTGCAAACCTGATCATCAACGGAGATTTTGAAACTGGCATTTCCGGAATGGGATATGCAGGTGCTGGCTATTCAAACGAAGTGGGTAAATTTTTACCTGAAAATCCTCGCGATCCTAAGTATACGTTTACCAACAAGTCTGATTGGGTTATTGAAAACCCTTCAGCAACTGCAAGTAGCGCTCAGGCAGGATTTACTGATCTTGCAACTCCCGTTGAAGGCTGGGGTATAAAATTGGGTAATTACACCGACTCAACAATAACTTACAATATTCCATTATCTTTGGATAGTGGAACATACATTTTTTCTGCGGATCATTGGGGTAGTAAAACTGATGACTCAAAATTTACCGCAAAACTCCAAAGTCTTGATGGTAGTCCTGATATCGAAATAGGAACATTTACAGATACGACTCCAGGCATTCAGAATTCAGCAGAACTGTTTACGGTTGAAAAAGCGGGTGATTACAAGCTGGTTTTGTCATCTGCTGATGAAAATACCAATAATGCATGGCTGGATAATATAAGTATCAACAAGATGCCTTAGCTGTTATCAGATTCAATACATGACACTTTTTCGTCCGTGCATTGATCTCCATGCTGGCAAGGTAAAGCAAATCGTCGGCAGCAGCTTGAGCGATGATGAAAACGACCTGAAAACAAACTTCGAAAGTTTCCATCCGGCACAATACTATGCGGATTTATATCGAAAGGCAGGCTTAAAAGGTGGTCATGTAATCAAGCTTGGTTCTGGTAACGACAAGCCTGCTCGCGAAGCCCTGGCTGCCTATCCCGATGGTCTTCAGATCGGTGGTGGTATTTCCGACAAAAATGCTGCTGACTGGCTTCAAGCCGGCGCCAGTCATGTGATTGTTACATCCTGGTTGTTCGATGATCAGGGATATTTTTTACCGCAGCGTTTGGAAGCATTGGTTTCTGAGGTAGGTAAAGAGCGTTTGGTACTTGATTTGAGTTGTCGAGGTGAAGATGATTTTTGGGTGGTCACGATGAACCGCTGGCAAACTCGGACAAATCTGACCATAACCAAACAAAATCTTAACGAATTGTCGGGGCGATGTAGTGAACTTTTGGTTCATGCTGCCGATGTCGAAGGCAAATGCGGAGGCATCGATGCACGCCTGGTAAGTTTTCTGGGCGAGCATGTATCTATTCCAGTGACGTATGCTGGTGGAGCAAATTCAATTGAAGATTTGCGACGCGTGAAAGAGCTGAGCGATGGCAAAGTAGACCTGACTATTGGAAGTGCGTTGGACATTTTTGGTGGGAAGCTGGTTTCGTTTGAATCCTGTTTGCAATGGAATCGTGCGCAAACAGTCGAATGAAACTAAGCTGCCTGATCCGGCTCTGGGGATCACACTCAATGAAATCGTTGCAGCCTGGCAAGCCTTGAACTTTGGTCCGCTTTTGCCCGGTTTCTGAATGTACCGACCGTGACCGTGGTGAATTTGGGAAAAAGGTCGTCGCAAGCCATCAAGAGCTACTCTGAGACTCTTGCAGATTGCATGCGAGCGGTCCGGAAGCCATCCTGAAAGCTTAATCCTCTAGTTGCAAAATCGGTTCATCGGATAACTGAAGACTTCTTTAGAAAACTTTCCATTTACTTTTGCTTGCAAAAAAATAAAAGGATTGTAAGAAAGCTTTTTTATTTTAATGCTATCCAAATTGTCTACCCCTAAACATTATGGAACTCCTCAACATAGCCTTCATTATACTTCTTTTGAAAATCACTTTCTGCGTCCTGCCGGGAGTTTTAGGTTTTTTTCTAATTTTCAGTTCGCAGAGTACTAAGCGTAGAATGCGCAACATGATTTGCAGTCAGCTTTTTGGATTCAGTCACGCTATCCGAACTTATAAGTTTGCACGTTTTCTGTATGCTACAGGTGTTCTGTCTGTGCTGTTAAGTCTTACAGCGAGTTGGTTCTTCGTTCTCAGAGTGTACATCCAGAGTAAATAAAAGCTTCAATGGTCATTGGTATCACTAAAGTTTGTAGTGTAAATTATACATTCACGCTGCTTAGGCATTTGCATCTGGAATGAAAAAATATGTCGCGATTTTCTTGATAATTGCATTTTAAGGTTAAAACAAAGTTAGCTTTTCGACAACTTACTCTTTCAGTTTTTCAAAAGTGTTTTTTCAAGCTTTAATTTACGGCCTTGCTAGTAGCGTCACTTCCTGGGTGACGATTTATTGTCTATTAAAACTGAACTTAAGATTTGTTAGCGTTAGGCCACAACACCATCACTTACATCCTGAGGCAGTTCCAAGGATTGGGGGTGTGGGTATAGCAATGGGTCTGCTAGTGACCTGCGTAATATGTTTTTTTCAGTTTAATACCGAGGGCAATATCACATTTGTACATTTTGCAGTTGTTGGTGGTGCAGTTGGGGCGTTTTTTCTGGGATTCATCGATGATTATTATCCTCTGGGAGCAAAGCTCAAATTGCTGGTACAAATACTGATTGCTGTTGTTGCTTACAAGTGCGGGCTGGCAGTG
The DNA here is from genome assembly GCA_050301675.1 of Puniceicoccaceae bacterium. Lineage (GTDB taxonomy): Bacteria > Verrucomicrobiota > Verrucomicrobiia > Opitutales > Coraliomargaritaceae > Lentimonas. Next base: position 1,314 of record JBNKZP010000037.1, on the reverse strand, counting down.
GATCGCATAACAGTACCATTTACCAATATTTCAGCTAGCATGGGATTCTGGGGACTTTTACTAACCGTTGGCTGGTTTGTTACTGTGATGAATTTGATCAATCTAATCGACGGACTTGATGGCCTCGCCGGTGGCATTGGTCTGATGCTTATGGTGTTACTGGCTTATCTTGGGATAAAACAAAATTTTTTGTTATCGTCAATTTTGGCAATTGGTATGGTAGGCGCTATCATCGGCTTCCTTATGCATAATTTCCCACCTGCAAAGTGCTATATGGGTGATTCCGGCGCCTATTTTATTGGGTTCATGATCGCTGCTTTATCTGTATTAAATTCTCAGAAGGGAGCAGTAATGGCAGCTATGATCGGCCCGGCACTTGCGTTGTCGTTACCGATATTGGATGTTGTTTTTGCACTGTTGCGTAGAAGTGTCAAAGGCTTGCCACTTTTTCGGCCTGATCTGGGGCATATTCATCACCTTTTTGTAAAGAAGGGGTTTTCTCGGCGCAAAACGGTTCTGATATTGTATGCAATTTCACTTTTTGCTCTGCTGGGTGGGCTTATTGCTTCAATTGAGCGTGGGCGCCATTTGCCGGTCTTTCTGGGATTTGCTTTTGCGGTGGTTCTTCTTGTTCTTCGTGGACATAATATTTCGACCAATAATTTGCTGATCTTCTTGTCTGATTCATTGCAGTCACGACGAGAAATACGCAATGCGCTCTACCTGAAAAACTGGTTGATTACAGAAGCTGAGCGGGCGGATAGTATTTTGAATCTTTGGTCAGACTTTCGTTTTGTGCTGAAAAAAATGGGGATTTGCCGTGCTGAATTAACCATTGGTGATGAGACTCGTGAATTTTACATACCGTCCGCTCCGTCGAAAGATTTGCAATTGTTGTGGGTCGCAACTCATGAGATACAGAATTCGCACACATCCTCATTAACCTTTTATGGCGAAAAAGATAATTTATCCGAAAGCCAATTTTCGTTATTGGCGGACATTGCCGCAGAGACATGGACCCAAGCTGGGCAAAAATGGTACGAAGTAAATCATCGCCCGATTACATTTGATGCTGTTGCTGCTGACACAAAGAGCTACCGCTACCAGAAAGCCAGAAATCTTTATCGCCCGACATATTAAGCCAGGTAAAATTGTGAAATTTCCGTTTTTGAGTTATGAAAATAGCTTTTTTCAGTAGCAAATCTTACGACGAAGAATTTTTTTCGAATGAAGCTAAATCGGGTGACCACGAATTGGTTTTTTATGAATTTAAGTTAACGCCGGAATCTGCCCTTTTAGCATCCGGGGCGAAAG
>JBNKZP010000036.1:0-12228 GCA_050301675.1 Puniceicoccaceae bacterium | reverse complement strand
TTCATACTATGCGAAGAACAATCGTCATCGGAGATGTGCATGGATGCGCAGAGGAATTCGAAGCGCTTCTCCGGACCTTAAAATTAAAGCCCAAAGACCGCGTCTTTCAAGTGGGTGATCTTATTAATCGCGGGCCTGACAGTCACCGCGCCATAAAACTTGCGAAAGAATACAATGTCCGCTGCGTTCTCGGCAATCACGAGGTCCGGCTTCTCAGAGCAAAGAAACAAAGTAGCGTTACAGGTCTGAAAAGCTACGATCACCAGACCATGAAGCAACTGACCAAAGCCGACTGGAATTTTTTAAAGAAAATGCCGCCCTACATCCATAAGCCAAAACGCAAAATAATCATCGTTCATGCCGGCTTTTTGCCAGAACCTGCCTGGCATAAACAAGACATCGACACAATTACACAGATACGGGTGGTTGATACCGATGGCAACGCTGCAAAACGAGATACCGCACCTGATAAGCCCTCGTGGGCCGAACATTGGGACGGCAATCATTTCGTTGTTTACGGTCACGCAGCCCGACGGGAGGTGTTTAAGCGCCCCGGCTCCATCGGCATTGATACCGGTTGCGTATACGGAGGTCACCTGACCGCATTCATACTGGAAGACCAATCCATTATTCAGATCCCCGCGAAGAAAAAATATGCCTGACCTGATGCGGCAGCACCGCAAACAACATTGTACGTTGAATTTCGAACGTTGAATGACGGTTGCACCAATGCTTGAAGTTGGCTGCACAAAAAGAGAATGACTAAATCACAATTGTATTGGCTGCTATTACCGCCTTACTCTTGGTCTTAGTGATAATCTTTAAATCTGTGTGTATGAATTTTTGGCCACAAAGAGGCACGAAAATGCACAAAGACACTTCATTATGATTTTGTAATAGGATAGAATCTGATGAGTTTTATTCAATTCAAAAGGTACATCTCTGAGTTTTGGTGCATTTTCGTGCTTTTTGTGGCTATCACCCAGTTAAGCATTCAATGTTTAGTTCTGGCTTTGCCGAGTTCAGATCAAGAGTACAGTTAAGAATAAGACTCGAATGATTTGCTACTTTTTTAAATTACACCCTTGGATGACGAGATCGGAACTGCCAACTCGACATATGGAATTCAATATTCAATACTCGATGTTTAATGTTCAACGTTCGATGTTCAAATGACTGATCCGGCCCATCATCTCGGTCTCGTGCTAATTGATTTTCAGGATGGATTCTTAAATGTTATTCCAAACCGTGACAGTTTGCTAAAGCGTACCTGCTTTGCAATAGAAGCAGCTGCTTTGCTCAACTGCTCAATTGTCGTTACAGAACACGTTCCTGAAAAACTGGGACATACAACAACCAGCATTCAGGAAGCCTTGACCCATCAGGCAACAGTACTTGCCAAAAGCTCTTTTTCTGCAATGGAAGCTGAAGGCATTGATGATTGGATCGGGCAAAACCAGATCGATCATCTGCTTTTGCTTGGTATAGAAACACCTATTTGCATCTACCAGACAGCGATTCAAGCGCTAGGAAGCGAACTGGGAGTCACTTTACTGTCGGATTGTATCGGCGAACGTCGTCTTGAAGACCGGGAACCTACACTTCGACAGCTACTTGCAATGGACGCAAATGTATTGCCTTCGGAAACCATCTTTTACAGTCTCATCGGTGATGCAACTCATCCCAACTTCCGCGCGTTTACAAAACTTGTAAAAAAGTACGCATAGCAGTACGCATAGCAGGAATCAAGATTAACGTTGAACATCGAACATTGAACGTTGAACATTCAGTTTTAACAAATCGGTGCTGAACATGCACGGATTCTGGCAGTAAATTACCAACGACGATTCATACAGATATGGGCAATTCTTTTGGCACGCTTTTTCGTATTTCCACATGGGGAGAGAGTCATGGCGGCGGCATAGGTGTTGTCATTGACGGCTGTCCACCTAGGTTGCCTCTAAAAGTCGAGGAAATACAATTCGAGCTTGATCGACGCCGGCCGGGGCAAAGCGATATTACGACACCGCGCAAAGAAAGTGATCAGGCAACCATTGTGTCCGGTGTCTACGAAGGTTATACTCTGGGCACTCCAATCGGAATCTATGTGCCCAACAGCGATCAGCGACCTTCCGCCTACTCAGAGATGAAGGACACCTTCCGCCCCTCGCACGCAGACTTCACCTATCAGACCAAATTCGGCATTCGTAACCACGAAGGAGGCGGGCGTTCATCAGCCCGTGAGACAGTCGGACGAGTAGCTGCAGGCGCCATTGCCAGGAAAATCCTCCAACTTGCAGGAGGTGTCGAAATCCGCGCCTACATCACTCGGATACAGGATGTTGAAATGCCAGACTCAATTGAATTCCCGACTTTGCAGGAAGTGGAAGCAAGCCCTGTACGTTGCCCACATCCCGAAACTGCACAAAAAATGATTGAGCGAATTAAATCCGTTAGGAAAAAAGGTGATTCCGTTGGCGGCATTGTCGAATGCCGAGTCCGCAACCTTCCTGCGGGCCTGGGAGTACCTGTTTTTGACCGCCTCGAAGCCGACCTGGCAAAGGCCATGCTTTCGATTCCGGCAACCAAAGGCTTTGAAATTGGAAGCGGCTTTGACGGCACAAGAATGCTCGGCTCTGAACACAACGACATCTTCATCAATAAAGACGGAAAAATCGGCACCGAAACCAATCGTTCCGGAGGCGTTCAAGGTGGCATCAGCAACGGTGAAGAACTCGTCTTCCGAATCGCTTTCAAACCAACTGCTACACTTATACAAAGTCAGCGCACTGTCGACAAAGAAGGCAATGAAACCGAGCTCATGGGACGCGGACGCCACGACCCCTGTGTCGTTCCACGTGCGGTCCCCATAGTCGAGGCGATGGCGGCGCTGGTGTTGACAGATCATTGGATGCGCCAGAATGCACAGTGCCACAGCTTTGATTTTTCCCCATAAACCTTTAGCAATTTTACTTTGTATGTCCAACCCGCAAAAACCACAGGTCTATTTTATTTACGGAATACCCAACTCCGGACGACGCGAAATCCTTTTCGATCTCATTGAAGCTGGGCTCGATCACGATGAGCCGGTTTTGTACTTCCGTCCTGAAGAAGAACCTGACAGCTTATTTGATCAAAAACTAGAGGCTTTGAAAAATGTAAGTGTCGCCACCTGGAAACTGGTCGGCACCACCCTGCAACACGGATCCATAAAGGCAGCTCCCCGCAAAGTGATCTTTCTGGCCCCTGGCGCCTGTGACCCAGCCGATGCAGCAGAAGCGCTCAAGCAATGGACGGATGGCAATCAATGCCAGATTGCTCGCATTATCACAGTTGTTCACTGCACTTTTTTGTCGCAAAACAAAAGCGCACTTCCCTGGTTTGATGCCTGCATTCACTTTTCAGACGTTATACTGCTAAACCGCAGAGAAAATGTTACCAACAAATGGGTGAAAGATTTTGAAGAAGAATACCACAAACAATACTGCCCCGCTCGTTTTCTTTTGGTCAAAAAGGGCCGCGTGGCCAACCCTTTTGAAGTTCTTGAACCTGAGGCCCGCCGTCTTTCACTTTACTTCGACGACTTGATACCTATCGAAGAAGACGAACTCGAAGGCGACGAAGCACCCGAAGACATGCAGCCCGATAAATATATCAAGCGTCTAGAAAACGGCCAACGAGCCCACCGCATACCCAGCATTCTCAAACTGATCACTGCTGAATAATCAAAGTTATAAAAAAAAGGGGGCTAAAATAGCCCCCTTTCAGCAATTCAAAAAACTGGATTTTACTCGCCGTAAACAGTTACGGTGTAAATACCATAAACACCCAGAATATTCTTCGCGTGCCAATCAATATAAGAAATCTTTTCGATTTCACCATTTTCAATAGCTTCTTCAATACTAGCCTTACCGACTGAAAAGAGTCCAAGATATGACTCGCAGGTAGAGGTACCTTTTTTCATGTCAGCAGTAGATGAATTGGAAGTTGCCATTACAGGCAATTCGACATCTGTAAATGCAATACCTACAGGAAAAGGAGATGCGCATCCAGTGAAAAATATAGTGAGAGCTATCAATGTAGTCGCAGTAATTAATTTTTTCATAATAATTTTCTTAGTTTGAAAAGCTTGTTAATATTTAAGCTAAAACACATTAATGAACATTATTTTGTTAAAAGTAAATAATTAATGTAACATCGTTCGCTTTTAAGGGTATAACACCGAATTAAATTCAGCTTAACCGAAAGAGGATAAATTCAGCATCCTGAATACCCTTGATCGCAAATGTACTGCCCTCAATCGCAGCACCGTCTCCAGCTAACAAATCTGTATTACCAACTTTAATCCCACCTTTAATAACTTGAATCCACGCAAACGGATAGCGGTCGTCTTCTGATATTCCTAGTGTCGCGTTCGCGACGAGGTTGCCAAAATACACCTGAGCATCTTGCCGAATCGCGGCAGATTCTTTCTCACCATCGGGTGAAGCAAGCAAGAACAGGCCGTTTTTAACACGTTTCTCGGCAGTATCAAAGTCCTGATAACGCGGCTCGCCACCTTGTTCCCGAGGTTGTATCCAGATTTGGAGAAAATGTGTTGGTTTATCGGGTTGAGGGTTAAACTCACTATGCAACACACCCGAGCCTGCACTCATGTACTGAAACTCACCTGCTTTTATGACACGTCCATTGCCCAAACTATCTTTATGTTCCAATTCACCTTCGACGACATAACTTAGTATCTCCATGGATCGATGCGGATGCTCGCCAAAGCCTTTCCCAGGCGCAACCCTGTCTTCATTAATCACTCTTAGGCTACGAAAACCAACGTGCTCCGGATCAGCGTACCCTCCGAAAGAAAAGCTATGCCTGCTGTCCAGCCAGCCTATATTTGTCAAACCACGCTCTTCTGAAAGGCGTTTTTTTATTTGAATATCATTTATCATTGCATGCTCTTGGCTTTAGTTTACCAGGCCCAGCCATCTACCCATCGGTTAGCTGACAGCCAGGTCACCTGATTTTCGTTATTGGAGTTTACTGTGCCGTTTTCGACGAATTCCCGGACTGTGGGTTCAATATCAGAAAACGCTTTAGCACTAGTGCCAATTTTGGCGCCAATCCGATTATTGTGCTGATCCATTAAATCAAAGTCTCTATTTTCGGACTCCATAACTTTAGTCACTAGCGAAACAGCTTCTTCATTTAAAGTGTAAGCGACAAGAGCGCTTGCCAGCGTGTGTCGGTAAGCATCAAGAGGACCATAACGACCTCCAGGAAAACCGGATTTGGCCACGTGTGACAACGTATATCCAAAAATAAAGGATGGATAGATCGCCAAAATCCCGAGCAGTAAAATGAATGTAAGGGCTATTTTCTTTTTCTTATTCATTCAGCATTAATACAGATCTGTTATGAATTATTTGTAAATCATTATAGATGGCAAACGATGCAAAATGTTCCAAGCGGGTGCATCTGATTGAAGTTGACTTGGATATAAATTGCGACAAAGCAAGGGTATGAATATTGTATGTCTTGACCTTGAGGGTGTGCTCATTCCCGAAATCTGGATTGCGTTTGCTAAAAAAACAGGAATTGATGCGCTCAAACGCACAACACGAGATGAGCCCTGCTACGATACTTTAATGCGTTATCGGCTGGATATTCTAGACAAGGAAGGTTTCAAACTTACGGATATTCAGGAAGTAATTGGTACTCTTGATCCGCTTCCGGGAGCGAAGGAATTTGTTAAATGGGTTACTTCGGAGACTCGTCTGGTTATCTTGTCCGATACGTTTAGTCAGTTCGCAGGACCGTTGATGGCCAAATTGGGCAACCCGACACTTTTCTGCCACGAATTGGTAGTCGACTCAGACAACCGCATTGCAGATTACAAATTACGCCTTCAAGATCATAAGCGCAAAGCAGTCGAAGCGTTTCGTCTACTTAATTTTAATACCGTCGCGGCCGGCGATTCCTACAACGATCTGACTATGATCGACTCTGCCGATCATGGCATCCTATTCTGCCCACCGGAGCGTTTGGTTCAGGAGCGTCCCGATTTACCAGTTGCCAGAAGCCATGATGAACTAAAATCCATAATTGCAGAAAAGCTCTAACAGCTCAAAATTCACTCATCCCTTTTACCAATGCTTGTTCACACCATACTATTCTGGCTTCGTAAAGATCTGCAAGATGACCAGTTAAATCAATTTCAGGCCGGTCTTGAGAAATTAAAAGCTATCAAAAGCGCAAGTGCCATCTACATCGGCAGCCCGGCGAAGACTGGACCACGTCCGGGAGTCATTGTAGACTCATATGACTTCTGCCTGACAGTAATTTTTGAAAATATCGAATCACATGACGCTTACCAGATAGACCCGATACACAAAGAGTTTATCGAAACTTTTTCATCCTATTGGGAACAGGTGCGCGTCTACGATGCAGATTAACAAAGCCTTCCCTTAGAAAACGCATTTAAGTCCACAAATACCCCTCTGATGCAGCAAAGCCGCAACCGAATTCCATCAGATGTCTACGGATCTTTCTTAAACAGATGCTCGATTCTCTGTTAAAACAATTTGCTACCGTAGCACCCGTTGACTGGATTGGCATGTTTTCAGGCATTATTGGCGTGCTTCTAAGCATCAAAGAGCGGCATAGCGCCTGGCCTTTCTTCATACTGTGCTACTCGGCCTATGTCTACATCAGCTTCCGATCCGGATACTATGCATTTAGCGCAATGAATGCCGGGTTCATCCTTATCGCCATTTACGGATGGATAAAATGGTCCGGTGTCATCGGCTCGGGTAATAATGACAATCACAAACTTAAAATCTCCAGATTACCGCGTAAGTTCTGGCTTCCCATCTTCATTTTTGTAGTCGCATGCACAATTGCTATAGGTGTGTTGCTTTCACGGATGGACGCCGCTCGTCTGCCGTATCTGGACGCCTTTGCGGTAAGCAGTGCACTGGTGGCACAGTGGATGCTCAGCCGCAAGCATATCGAAAACTGGATATTCTGGATCACCTCTGATTGCGTCTACATAAGCCTTTTTATAAATGACAGACTGTGGCCCAGTGTATTACTCTTCGGCGTCTTTATTTTGCTGGCCTGCAAAGGGTGGCGCGACTGGCGGCGATCTTTTATTAAAAACTCTTAAAAGACAACCTAGATGATTCACCGCATCGTCATCACCGGCGCCGAATCTACCGGCAAAACAACCCTCGCTCAGGCTCTGGCCAACTACTATGATGAACCTTGGACAAAAGAATTCGTGCGCGACTACGTCCAACAAATCGACCGGGAACTACGAGCCGAAGATCTTGAACCTATCGCCAAAGGACAACTAGCAACAGAAGATAACAAGCTGGAGCAAGCAAAACGACTGATCATCCACGACACAAACATATTATCCTCGATTATTTACGCAAGGCACTACTTCCAAATCGAACTCGACTGGGTCAACAAACGTTTTAAAGAACGCAATTACACCCTGTATCTACTAAACATGCCGGATATACCCTGGGAGGCAGACCCTGGCCAACGGGAAAGCCCGACAGCACGCACCCTGCTTCACCAGACTTTCAAAGCAAAACTAAATTCCCTGAAACTACCGTATGTAGAGGTTCAAGGCTCAAAAGAAGAACGACTGCAACAAGCGATAGAAAACGTTGAACGTCGAACTTTGAACATCGAATCTTAAATTCATTGCCATTCAAAATTCGATGTTCAAAGTTCGACGTTCAACGTTCAAAAGAAAGACATGTCGTACACTTCAGAAAATCATTCAACCGGCACCAAATTCATTGAGCAGACACTTGCCAAACCAGTAAGCTCGGAAGAATCGATGCTGCGCCCTCTTTCGTTTGGCGATTTTGCCGGGCAACCTAAAACCATTGAACGCCTCAAAGTAATGGTCGGCGCGGCACGCAGTCGCAACGAACCGCTGAATCACATCCTACTCAGCGGCCCTCCCGGACTGGGCAAGACGACACTGTCATTGATCCTCGGTCATGAAATGGGCAAACAGGTTAGCATCACTTCCGGCCCCGTGATTGATAAACCTGCCGACCTTGCCGGGATGCTTACGAATCTGGGCGAAGGTGACATATTATTTATCGATGAAATTCATCGTATCCCTAAAACAGTAGAAGAGTATCTGTACTCAGCGATGGAAGACTTTCGCATCGATATCATGATCGACCAGGGTCCCAACGCTCGCAACGTGCGCCTCAGTCTGCCACGCTTTACCCTGCTGGGAGCGACAACACGTATGGGATTGTTGACAGCACCGCTGCGCAGCCGATTCACACTGCAATCCAGGCTGAGCTACTACGATCATAATACCCTGCAAGGTATTGTTGAGCGCACCTGTGGACTATTGAACGTCAAATGTGAAATTGGCGGCACTACAGAAATTGCCCGTCGCGCCCGCGGCACGCCACGAATCGCCAATAATCTGGTCAATTTCTGTCGCGACTACGCACAACAGCGTGGCGACGGTGTGATTACTCAAAAAATGGCCGCTGCCGCACTTGAGCTATTGGAGATTGATCAGAGCGGACTTGATGAAATGGACAAGCAAATCATGCGCGTAATGGCTGAGAACTACCGGGGTGGTCCCGTAGGTCTGAGCACTGTCGCAGTCGCTGTGGGCGAAGAAGCCCACACACTCGAAGAAGTTCATGAACCGTTTCTCATTCAGGAAGGCTACCTGCAACGCACCGCACAAGGGCGTGTACTGACCGAAAAAGGCTGGCACGTAACCGGGCTTGACCGGCATAGCAGCAACGCTCAACCGGATCTTTTCCGACCATAAAGAGCACTCCCGGGATCGCCAATCTCCGTATTGGTAGCGTCAGTTGAGTCGAGCCAGATTGCAGGCATACTTATGAAGCAAGATTAAAGAACAAAACTCATGCCCAAACGACTTGTTTATTTACTGGACTACAATTTAAAAAACGAAATCACCTGTACCACACTGACGACCACGGTGATAAAACGTGAGTCTATCAGCAGTGCTACATTCAAAGACATCAAACATGTCATGCAAGCATCGCATCAGATCAGTCTCACTGCTCTGGATCGACAAATCGTCATGGGGCTAGCCATGCGCTCCGGAAGGAACGAAGAAGCGATTGTTCTTTACGGAATGGATTCCCAGGAGTTTTTGCAAACAATCCTTAAAACCAAACGTGCTTTCTGGGCTCGCAGCAAGAAACCTGCACTTTCACTGGGCAAGGATGTTTCAGGCAAGCTGTACTGGACTGTCCAGCAGCACGATAAAATACAGCCCGACATTCAGGTCTCTGGCGACACAGACTACCATGTTCTTGCAACCACACCTCCTGCTTATTTTGATCCCGACGGAAATCAAATAGGCTCTCTTGTTTTTGATGTACCCGGTTCGGCTGTTACCAAATGGATTTGCAAATCCCCGATGACTCTTGAGGACGCCCATAAATGGTTCTTTAAGCTAAAAAAAGATTATCCGGACGCATCACTGCCGCCACCACCAGCACTCGATGTCGCTGTATTTCAAGAACAACCACAGGCAATCTTGACAATAAAAAGTCTCCTTCCAGCTTCCGAACATTCTCCCCAAAAGACGAGAATGTTACCCTTTATCAAAACAGTTGGTCTGGAATTAAGCTTCAAATACGGTACTGCTACATTTGACTGGGACGACAAACAACAACAAGCCGTAATGCTTCAGGAAGGGAAAGTGTTCACGATTCAGCGCGACTCAGCGTTCGAAGACGATATCGTTCAAAAACTTACCAGCATTAAAGTTCGTCCGGAGGCATCTGCAGCGAGCTTTGGAATGCTATCGCTTTATTCGAAAAAATTCGCATTTCCCGACACGATTGACCAACCGCTTGATCAATACCTGCAAAAGCGCTTTCTAAGCCTCATCAACGCCAACAATATCGAACTTGTCGACTCCGTTCAATTATTGGAACAAGACTTTTCTTCCAGCATTGATATCGAACTAAAGCCGAACCCCGATGCCACGTTTAAACTTTCGGCCAAAGACTTGCAATCGCGCAAACCGATCGACCTTGTTCAAATCTTACAGGACTACTTGAAGACGTTGCCGGAGATGCCACTGGAGCTGCTTCTGAAAAAGATCGAAAGGCAGACATTTACACTGATTGATAACACTGGATCAAAACCTGTTGCGATTCCCGGCCATCAGATCGTCCCACTGGTCGCCGCTTTATTTGAAATCATTATTCAGCCAGACCATAAGGCCAATCATATACCGCTACGCCTTGCTGCGCAACTTGCCATCCAGGCCGGCAACAATAGTTCCGGAAATTACGAAGATTGCGTGCCTGAATCATTGATCCAATATGTTGTCGCATGGAGCCGACAACAGCTTCCGGAAAAAGGCGCAGCAATTGCACCTGATTTCAATGCAACACTTCGAGCTTATCAAGCGATCGGAGTCGCCTGGCTTACCCGCGTCATCGATTCAGGCCACGGAGCCATTCTTGCAGATGAGATGGGGCTTGGCAAAACCGTGCAAACACTGGCGCTTTTGAACAATCGGAAAAAGACTCAAAAACCAACACTTCTCATTGCTCCCTCCAGTCTGACCAGCACATGGCACGATGAAGCAACAAAATTCACACCCGCGCTGAAAGCGCATGTCCACCACGGCAAAGACAGAGCAACCGATAGCACGGTATTTAAAGACTACGCACTCGTCATCACATCTTACGCATTACTGTATCGCGATGCTGAACTATATCACAGCACAGAGTGGGACGGAATTGTTCTGGATGAAGCACACTTTGTTAAAAACAATCAGACCAAGACGTACCGTGCCATCGAACAAATCAATTACGGTTGGTGTCTCTGCCTGACAGGAACGCCGGTCGAAAATCATCTCTCCGATCTGTTTTCACTTTTTCAACTCATTGTGCCAGGATACCTTGGAAGGATTTCGGACTGGAAAAAAACAGCCAAGCTTTCCACATCAAAGGCTCTTGAAGAGGATGCAATGCTACAACTGAAAAGAGAAATCGCTCCTTTCATCCTGCGCCGCACAAAAGAAGAAGTACTGACCGAACTGCCTCCCAAAACCGAAGCTCTCGTACCCCTGGAGTTTCGCACCGAAGAGCGCAACGCCTACAATGTGATTCTCGCCGCAACCAACAAAACGATACGTGATGAAGTCAAGCGACGTGGATTCGCACAATCTTCCATTACCATACTTAGCTGTCTCTTGCGCCTGCGTCAGTGTTGTTGCGATCCGGCTATGGTCGAATCTTTTGAAAATACTTATTCACAAAAATCCAGCAACACTCGCTACTCGACAAAGACGCAACACCTGCTCGACTGGCTACCGGAGTTAATCCGTAAAAATCATAAAGTGCTCATCTTTTCCTCATTTGCCAAGTATCTCAACAAATTATCGCAAGTGCTGAATTCGAGCGGCCTTAACCATAGCCTGCTAACGGGAAGTACCGTGGATCGTGACAAAGAGATTCAAAAATTTCGACAGGGGAAAAACGCCATCTTTTTACTCTCCTTAAAGGCCGGCGGCTATGGACTCACACTGACCGAAGCAGACATAGTAATACACTGCGACCCCTGGTGGAATCCTGCAGTAGAAGCACAAGCATCTGCACGTATACACCGCATCGGACAAGATAAGCCCGTATTTATTTACAAGCTCGTAGTCGAAGGCACCATAGAGTCCCGCATTCTCGAATTACAGGACGAAAAACGCAGCCTCGCAAACCAACTCCTCAGCCAGGATCAGGAACAATGGTCGCTGGATGAAACCACCCTGGAAAGCTTGCTCAAGCAGTAGCGTTTGAACGTGTTGAACTTCGAACATTGAATAGTCAAAAGGTTCTAAGTCTGAATAAGGTAATAATCATAATCTGAAATAGATCGAATGGTATTCAGTATCTTCAAATCCATCTTCTGAAGAAGAGGCCTTCGATTTGTGCAAAGCTCTACAATTGCAAATGTACGTTTAGTAATATTCTGCTGGTATCGAAGATTCTTATCTGCGGTGATGAACACATTATAGTTACCTTCAATCTTCTTTAGCAACTCACCGTTTTTAATTCCTGCCCATTGAGCATCTTTCACCGAAATTGCATCGAACTCAGAAAGCAGATTTGTAAGAAAGGCAATAGGAAGGTTCTCATCTATGATTATGCGCATTGCTCTTCTCTGGCTAACAGCAGAAATGCCTCAGCGTCT
>JBNKZP010000035.1:0-12312 GCA_050301675.1 Puniceicoccaceae bacterium | reverse complement strand
ATCCGCGCAAATCCTGTATATCCGTGGCTAAAGAAAAATTCATTGTCACTACAAACCGACATATTCGAAGAAACAAATTTTATGCAGTTAAAAGAAAAAAACTTCGCGCTCTTCGCGGCTTCGCCCTTCGGCTTGCTCAGGGTTGCTTGAGCCCTTCGACAGGCTCAGGATCTTAGACTTGTCGAAACGGCGTGAAATATAGCGTTTCCCCAGCTTTCAGGCTTTCAGCTTTTAGTTGCCGCTTTGTCGTCCCGTGGGCTCAACTGCGTTTTCTAGGTTTAAATACGCTCAACTATGAAGTTGAAAATTCAATAATTTAAATAGACATTATTGCAAAAGCAGATATCCGGATTGTGAAAACAACAACACAAACTATTACTTTATTTAAGGGAAAACGTCCGATTGTAGCAGTAACTGCTTACGATACGGTCGTTGCGCACTATGCAGACCAGGCTGGTGTCGATCTGATTCTGGTCGGGGATTCTGTAGGCACAGCGCAACTGGGGTTTGAAACGACAATTCCAGTTACGCTGGAAATGATACTGCATCATACTGCCGCGGTTGCACGTGCCAAACCAAATGCATTGGTTGTTGCAGACATACCATTTGTGCTGGCCCATGGCGAATTCTCTGATCTTCTGAATGCGTGTGCACGTTTGATGCAGGAGGCTGGCGCTGAGGCGGTGAAAATTGAGGGTGATGCGAGAATGGCGCCTGCAATTGAGCGATTGATACAGGCTGGTATTCCAGTGCTGGCGCATATCGGGCTTTTACCGCAGCAGTTTCACCGGATGGGTGGCTATCGTAAGTTTGGACGTACTGAAGCAGAAAAAGTGATTTTATTAGAGGATGCGCTGACTCTGGAAAAAGCCGGCTGTTTTGCGCTTCTCTGCGAAATGGTCGAAGAAGCTTTTGCCGGTGCGATTGCCCGGGATTTGAGTGTGCCGTTGATTGGCATCGGAAGTGGGCCGCACTGTGACGGTCAAATTTTGGTTTCAAATGATTTTTTAGGCCTGACAGTTGGCAAGGTTCCATCTTTTGTAAAACAGTACGCGCAATTGGGGGAGGAGATGAAACAGGCGTTTAAAGATTTTTCCAAAGATGTTCGAAATTCCCGATATCCTGTCTGACTATTTCAACCAGTTGTGCGGAATAATGCTGATAATTTTTTAGGTATTTAAAATGAACTGTTGTATTTTTGGAGCGGGTGCATGGGGCACTGCAATGGCTTTACACCTGGATCGTTGTGGACATTCGGTGACCCTGGTTCCGCGTCGCATGGAACATGCGTTGGCTTTGTCATCCGAACGTGAAAATAAAGACTATCTGCCCGGCTATCAGCTACCCTATACGATCCAAATCGGCTGCGAGATAGAGCCGGTTCTGATGGAGGCCGATGTTGTTTTTCTTGCATGTCCTTCAAAAGCTCTGCGCAGTCTTTGCGAGCGGATACGTAGTGCTATGGTTGCTGCATGGAGGCTAAAATTGTTTGTGATCATGTGCAAGGGGCTGGAGTTGGAGAGCTTGAAGGCACCTTCCGAAATCGTAAGGGAGTTTTTTCCGGATATTGCGTGCGGCGCTTTGTCAGGTCCGACCTTTGCCAGAGAGGTTGCAGCAGGAAATCCCACAGCTGTGACATTTGCGGTAAGTTCTGAATTTCAGTCAGCTGAAATATATCAGGAAGCATTTAGCAACCTGTCACTGCGAGTGTATCTTTCCAACGATGTTCGTGGTACGGAACTTGGCGGTATTTTAAAAAATATTTATGCGATTGCTGCAGGTTTATGCGATGGATTAAAGCTTGGGGACAATGCGAAAGCGGCACTTTTGACGCGAAGCCTCAACGAACTCGTTCAGCTTGGACAACTTTTGGGCGGCGAAAAGGAGACTTTTTACGGACTGAGTGGCTTCGGTGATCTGGTGGCTACCTGCTCCGGTTCGTTGAGTCGCAATCGTACCTTCGGTGAAAAGATTGCTCAGGGAGAAACGCCGGAATCGATTGTAAATGGACAAAAAACTGTGGTGGAAGGCTATTGGGCAACAGAGTGTATCCAGCAACTGTGTCATCAGAAAAGACTGGAAGCTCCGATTTTGTCTCAAATCCATGCGGTGCTTTATGACAGAAAAGATCCGCGTCTTGCCTTGCAGTCTTTAATGAGTCGAGAGCTTAAATCAGAATAATTAACGTGACCGGAGTTAGGAGTCGTTAATCATGCCAGATAAGTCAATTTTTAGAATCGCTCCATCTTTTATTCACCAGACGGGATTGTTTGCAACCTGCAACATTGCGGCTGGAACAGAAATTGTCCAATACGTTGGCGAGAAGATTTCCAAAGAAGAATCCGCGCGGCGAGGCCTTGAATGGGAAGAAAGGGCACGCAAAAACAATGAAGGCATGGTCTACATCTTTGAGTTGGACGAAGAGTGGGATATTGATGGACGAGTGGGCGATAATCCCGCCCGCTATATGAATCATTCCTGTGACGGGAATTGTGAAGCGATTAATTTTGACGGTGAAATTTGGATGGTTGCCCGTCGGGATATTTTAGAAGGCGAAGAACTCGTTTTTGACTACGGTTATGACATGGAGCACTTTCTGGATCATCCCTGTAACTGTGGCGCAGGCAACTGCATCGGTTACATTGTACGGGAAAACCAGCGCAAAAAAGTAAAGAAACTACTTAAAAATAAGAAAAGTCGGTTCTTCCCAACAAAGCCGGAACCAAAAGAACATCAATCATTGAACATTGAGAACTCAATAACGCAAAAAGGTTTGAGACGGTAAGCTTTAAAATACAAGTAAACGGCACGCTACGAGATCACCCGAAATCTTTTTTAAGTGCAGTAGAAAATTTTTTTTCAACGTGCATCGAGTTCAAAAAAACAATATTCGAAATCTGAAAATATTACAGGATATTACAGAAATGTCTTTTAGAGAGAAGTTAATGAGACTTCTTGATTCAGGTTTTTTTAGCTAAAAAGCTTATCATAAAGTTATTAAAAAACGAATGTGAATAACTTGTGGAGAAGTTGACCTTGCCAAGCATTTCAGAGTGTCACTTTTTTATGTGTATTCATTGAGCACATCTTTTATTGCTCATGATAATCACGTAAACTTTACTTTTAAAAGATATTAGAAAAGCCTTGTTAAATTCCCTAAGTAACTGATAAATAGTATATTATAAATAATGAAACTGTTTTTGACATATTTTTCTTTAATTTTGGTAGGGTTGGATGCAGAAAGTACAGGTCTTTCTCGAAGCATCTAAACCATTGAAACAAAGAATTAACAATTGATGTTAATAAATCACTCTCTAACTGCATAAAATGTCTAACGAAGCGACCCAACTCTCACTCTGGCAAAGCGTTGATAAAGAGCTTGAAAACCTCTTTCCAGCGGATGTTTACGAGATGTGGTTTGATGGTCTCGTCTGCAAAGAAGAAACGGATTCGAAAATAGTACTGACAGCCCCCAACGAGTTTAATTCAATCTGGATTGAGAACAATTATCTGGATCTTATTTCTAAGAAAGCTTGCCACATTGCAGGTTGCAAAGTGGATGTGCTAATTGAAACTGCCGAGGAAGGATTTAGAAACAAAAATGCTTCCGGTTTGGGGAATGTAGCTACTAATCGAGGTGTCCGGAACAGCGCTTCGCAAAGATTCAGCGAGGCATCCAATACAACCTTTAGTAAACCAACTTCTGAGCGAACGTTTCTTAATCCAAAAAACACTTTTGATAACTTTGTTGTTGGGGCCGGTAATCAGCTCTCACATGCTGCAAGCATCGCCGTGGCAAACGCTCCAGGCCGTGCTTATAACCCGCTTTTCGTATACGGTGAAACAGGTCTTGGAAAAACGCATTTGATGCATGCAGTTGCTCATCAAATGTTGGTAAACAATCGGGAGGCACGCATTGCTTACGTATCAACAGAAAAGTTTACCAACGAATTCATCCATGCGATCCGTGAAAACAAACTTGCCAGGTTTCGCAAGTACTACAGGAATGTTGATGCACTTTTGATTGATGACATTCATTTTCTGGCGGGCAAAGAGAGTACTCAAGAAGAGTTTTTTCATACATTTAATGATCTCTTTGAATCAGGACGGCAGATTTTTCTTGTTAGTGATCGTCCGGCAAACGAAATCGAACGGCTGGAAAATCGACTTGTTTCACGTTTTCAATGGGGGCTTGTTACAGATATCCAGGCTCCTGATCTTGAAACTCGAGTCGCCATCTTACGCAACAAAGCAGCGGCCATGAATATCAGACTGGATCCTGAGATCATGGACTTTCTTGCAGAGCGTGTGTCTCGCAATGTACGTCGCATGGAAGGCGCTTTAACGCGAATCGCCAGTTACGACTCTTTAATTGACAAGAAGTTGGATGTTGAGGAAGTCGAGCGACTGTTGAGTGACTTGCTGCATGAAGAAAGTCTTGCCAAAGTGACAATTGACCAGATTCAGAAAAAGGTAGCTGAATTTTATCAGATTCGTTTTAGCGAGCTTGTTGGCCGCCGTCGTAACAGTGAAATCGTTTTCCCGCGGCAAGTCGCAATGTACATAAGCCGTACTTTAACCAGCGATCCGCTTAAATTAATCGGCGATGCTTTTGGTGGGCGTGACCATGGCACCGTAATTCATGCCTGCAAACAGGTGGAGAATATAATGGAGCAGGATGGCAGTGTAAAAAGAGGAGTTGATTACTTGATCAAACAGCTTTCAAGAGGCAAGTAATGTCAATTCCGGAAAGATTTGAAAGTATTCTGTCGAAATCCAAATCGATTGCAAATCTGGAGTGAAACGTACATGGTAGCATCACCTGGATGCACGTAGAAGATAACGATAGTTTGCTCGACTTGTTCCTTAAAAGCGGGCATGAGAAGGCTAGTAGACTTAAGTTCAGCTTCTCAAATCCACAGATTTCACATTTATATTATTCGTCATTTTGGCGTTGCGTCTGATCCGCGCAAATCCGTCCATCCGTCCATCCGTGGCTTACAAACCCCAATCTTTATCAACTGCCGAGTCTAGGGTTATGCAAAAATAGGTTGAGAAAATAGGAGAGTGGACATTCTTGTCCGCTTTTCAGGATTTACATTTAATGCAGATGCAGGCGGACAGGAATATCCACTCTCTAGTCTGTGGGCCGCTTTGTTTTGGAAAATAGTGAATGTAAAACGGCTTTTTCGGTTTTGCACTTTTAAGGCAAACTTTATTTTGATATTAATATAATCTTTTGATAAAGCTATGCTTATTTCTTTATTATGTTCTTACATTCGATTGCCTTGGTCGTCCAGTAAGCACGGGTATCTTTTTGTCGTAGACGGGCTGGTTTGTTCTGTTAGTCTCACTGAGAATTTTCTCATCTATTTTAATAGGGAATCGTAATTCAGGCTTTTTCAGTTTTAGCTATGATTCGTAAAAATCTTTATACTTTTTTCTATTTTTGTTTAGGGTTCATGGTCTGTAACTGGGTGTTATTTGCTGATACTAATGAGATCAAAATCCCGCTTCCTATGCAGGATCAAAGTGTTGAGCAAAAAGAGATTAATCTGCAGACAGCCATTTACATGAGCCTCGAGCGCAATCCACAAGTCGTCCTCAGGTACCTTGATGTCGAAACAAGGCAGGGGCAGCTTCAGTCAGCTTCAGGTGAATTTGACTGGAATACCATAATCACTGCGGAAGCTAATAAGACGCGCAGCCCAAGTATTACCTTATCAGGTGCACCTGATACTCTGGTTGAAGAAACAATTTCATACACGATCGGAGCTATTCGAAAGTTTCGAAACGGACTATCCCTGACTCCATCGGTCTCTGCTAACCTGAACAATAATAGTAAGTCTAATCCTAGAAATACCTCGTTTGCGGTTTATAATCTGGAATTGCTGATTCCCTTATTACGCGGGTTAGGAGAGCGTTCGAGTCGAGCAATAGAAGCTTCGCTTGAGCGGGATTTAGAGGCCGCCCGTTTGGCTTACTTGCAAGTGCTCTCTGATCAGGCATTTTTGACTTTGGTTGCTTATTGGAACTGTGCTGCCGCCCGGGTTCGGGTCAATTTATTGAGTGATTTAGAGAAAAGAGCACAAGCTTTGATCGAAACTACCGAGGCGATGATAGAGGCAGATTTGCTGTCATATTCAGCATTACCTCAAGCACGAGCTAATTTAAATGACCAACGATCATTGTATATTCAAGCTCTTTCTGAGTATGCCAGCACACGATTTGATTTAGCTTCCGAGCTTGGATTAGAACCTGATGAAATGGTCAATGTCCCAGTTCCATCCACAAT
Source organism: Puniceicoccaceae bacterium (assembly GCA_050301675.1). GTDB lineage: Bacteria > Verrucomicrobiota > Verrucomicrobiia > Opitutales > Coraliomargaritaceae > Lentimonas. The sequence continues at coordinate 6,017 of JBNKZP010000035.1, read as the reverse complement.
GATCAAGAAACTGGATACAGCTTCAAACCATGTTTTGAAACAGGCTCCGCATGAATTCATCAGTTTGGCGCTGACCAAACGTTCGGATCTTTTGTCTGCACGTGAGACACTCGAAGCTAGAGGTATTCTTTTTACCGCAGCTAAGGTAGATCTTAAGCCCAGGCTCGATTTGAAACTTTACACCGGATACACCACAGGTAATTACGAATATAAGCCTATACGCGTCCTTCAGGATAATCCGCGTGGTGCTAATGCTGGCGTTGCTTTGAATTTTGACTGGCCTTGGAATAACGATTTTCGAGAGGGTATTTTAGTTCAACGTCGTGCCGAGTTCGATCGTGCCAACTATTTGATTTACCAGCTACAGCAGAATATCGCCAGAGACACACTCAAAGCTGCTGAAATCATGAAACTCGACTCTGCGCGTGCCTTATTGAGTCAGGATACCGTGCGTCAATACAAGGAATCAGTTGACATTGCATCGCAACGATTGGCCGCTGGCAATGCGAGTGTATTTGAGGTGATTGATATGGAAGGCAGATATTCCCGCAGTACGATTCAGCAAGTCAATGCACTTCGAGACTATTACATTTCAGTGGGACGCCTACGCTATGTGTCCGGGACAATCTTCCAGAAACTGGATGGCGAGGAAGGCTATATTCTTAATGCATTGGATGATTCTAACATATTCGCTCCGTAAACTTTTTGAACAAGGCAATGAACATGAAAAGTAAAACAGTTTTAGGAATTATCTTATTAGTGATGATGATGTCTGGCCATTTAATGCTAAATGCAGAACAAGTCTCAGCTCTTGGACGATTACTTCCAGCAAACGGTGTTATTAATATCTGGGGCGCAGGCGATGCTCAAGTTGAAGCCATCCACACAAAGCAAGGGGATTGGGTTAAGAAGGGTGACCTGCTTGTGACTTTATCAAATAAAGAACAACTCAAATCAGAAGTTTCCCAGGCTCGGAAATTACTCGAGCAAGCTGAGCAAACATTGGAGATGGAGAAGCGTTTTCAGAAAGTAAAGTTGGACGGCTTGAAAGGCGATTTGGAGAACGCCATAAGTCGACTTGAGAAGATTGAGAAAAATAAGACCATCGCTTCTCCTCAGATTATCGAAGAACGCAGACAGACAGTATCTACAACAAAAAATGAATTAGCTCTGGCTGAAATTAGTCGTGAAAAAGCCATTCTTAGCTTGTCGCAAGATATTGAACTCAAAAGATTTGATCTTGAGGTTGCAGAGAGGTTGGCCGAAAGTGCTGAGATTCGTTCACCCGTGGATGGCAAGGTTTTAATTGTTAGAATCGAACCTGGTAATGTTCCGGGAAATGGTGAAATTATGAAAATAGCTGACACCTCAAAAATGATCGTCAGTGCGGAGGTCTACGAATCTGATATCAATCGTGTCGCAGTCGGTCAGTCTGCTATTATAAAATCAGTCGCATTTGAAGGAGAAGTTACGGGCACAGTGGTCAGCAAAGGACACATGATTTTTAAACAAAGTGTAGACTCGCTTGACCCACGTTCATTGAGCAATTCACGAGTTGTCGAAGTGCAGATTGAAATTGACGATGCTAAGCTCGTCGAAGACTTAATCTATCTTCAAGTGGATGTATTTATAAAACTGTAAAGATTGATGGGCTATTCTTCCAATAATTACTGACTTTGACTTATGCGTATTCCGGTAGCTTGGCTTAACATTATTCAGCACAAAAAGCGTACTTGTGCTGCCTTGGCCGGGATTTCATTTTCGATTTTTCTCATCTTCATGCAATTGGGCTTTCTGGGAGCTACGCGTAAGAACGCCACTATAGTTTATGACTATCTTGATTTTGATTTGTTAATTGTATCGGAACAATTCCTGACCTTGACGCGCGCAGGTTCGGTTGATCGTTATCGCTTGCTCCAGTCAGAAGCGTTACAGGAAGTAGAAAGTGTTACAGGCGTACTCGTAGGTATGGCTGATTGGTTAAATGAAGAAGCCGACAAGGAGAAGAATATCCTTATGTTTGGAGTTGATCCGGATAAAATTTTCTTCACCGACGAAGCCTTGGAGCAGCAAGGGCATTTACTCGCAGGCCGTAGTTCTATCTTAGTCGATTCCCGTGTGATGCCAGGTTTTGGGCCATGGGAAGTTGGCGAGGTGCGTCAGGTAAATGACCAGCCGGTCAGCGTTGTTGGAAGCTATCAAATGGGTGTTGGTATTTTAGCTACAGGTAGTGCCTTTGTTAGCTATGAAACTTTTTCACGATTGAATGGTGGCGATACGACTACAAGTTACAATCTAGGGTTGGTGAAATTAAAGCCCGGCTCGGATGTTTTAAAAACAAGAGAGGCATTGTTAAATGCTTTACCCGGAGATGTGCTGGTCAAAACACGTGAGGAAATTACAACCTCTGAGGAACACTTTTACATCGGAGTAAAACCTGTTGGCATCATGTTTAAGATTGGAGCTGTTGTTTCATTCATTGTTGGGGCAGTAATGCTCTATCAAATCCTGTCAGCAGAAATTACAAATCGCTTAAAAGAATTTGCGACGATGAAGGCAATCGGCTATGACACACTCTACATTTACAAGATTGGTATTCAGCAAGGTGTTCTGTTTTCAATGCTTAGTTTTATTCCGGCATTTATACTTTCGTATTTGCTCTATTGGTCCATGCATTCTGTTTCCGGATTCTATCTCGTGATGACGCTATCCAGAGCCAGTTTTGTATTTGTTTTATCACTACTCATGTGTGCCATAGCAGGAGCGTTATCTCTGGGGAAGATTAGAAAAGCCGATCCGGCTGATTTATTTTAATCATGACAATCGTTAGTCAGTTCCTAATTTCATGGCGGATGATGATCCATAGTCCAAGTCGATTTCTATTTTCGATTCTGGGCATAGCGCTCTCGGTTTTAATTATGTCCATGGAAATCGGTTTCTTCAACGGACTCAATGATGGCCAGGCCAATTTGCCTTCAGTGATGGAGGCAGACCTTGTTATTTCCAGCCCTCGGAAGAAACACTTAAAAAACTATTCCAAGCTGTATCGAAAAATCCCTCACCAGGTGAGGCGTTTTGATGAAGTTGATGCGATTAGCGATTTTTATTTTAGATCTAATTTTTGGACGAATCCACAAAACCAGATTACCAATCGCGCATTATTCATGGGCGTTGACTTGGATGATCCGATGCTAGCCATTCCGGAAATCAAACAATACAGGGAAGAGTTGCTACGGCCTAACACGTTGTTGTTTGATTCAGCCTCACGAGATGAGTTGGGAGAAGTCAGCATTGGAACTACCACTACCGTGGGGACTGAAAAACTTCCCATGAGGGTCGTTGGATTATTTAAGCTCGGGGCAAACATTGCCTACGAGGGAAACGTGATCATGAGCGTGGACAACTTTATGACAGTGAATGGTTCGGAAGCCTACAGGAGAAATGAAGACTGGGTGGACTTGGTCTTTGTCCGGCTTAAACCAGGTGTAGATGTCGAAGCGATGCGCACTAAAATTCAAGATGAGATTCCGGGACACTTTGTCGTTCACACACCTGGAGAGCTTTTCCGTCGGGAGGTAATGGTAACGACCAAAGAAACTCCAGCCGGTTTTATATTAGGAATCGGATTGATCGTCGGAGTTATCATTGGAATTGTGATTTGTTATCAAATACTGTTTAACGAAGTAACGGATAATATTTCTCAGTTTGCAACAGTCAAAGCGATTGGTCACCCTCCTAGCTATATTGCAGGAATCGTTGTTGGATGCTCAATCATTTTAGGAGTTTCGGGTTTTTGTGTTGGCTTGGTTGGAAGTTTTGGGCTCTATGCCTTTATCGAAAAACTTGCTCAGATACAAATGACACTTAATCTGAATCGCATCGGATTGGTCTTTGTTGTTACCGTAAGCATGTGTGTGTTTTCAGGGATTCTTGCATTGCGTAAGGTTTTGAAAGAGGATCCAGCAGACTTGTTTTAAAAAAATGGAATCCCAGCTATGAATGACTCTGAAAAAAACGAAGCTCTTGTTATCACTGATGTTAGCCATTGGTTTGGTGAAGGGGAAAACAGAAAGCAGGTGCTCTATAATAATTGTCTAACTTTGGAAAAAGGCGAAATTGTGGTACTGACCGGACCATCCGGTTCGGGCAAAACTACTTTATTAACATTGATTGGCGCACTTCGATCAATCCAGGAGGGAAGCATTTCCATCAGGGGGCGAGAAATCTCCGGGTTAAAAAGGCCTGAGCAGGTTGATGTCAGGCGTAATATTGGATTCATTTTTCAGGCACATAATTTGTTCGATGCCCTGACCGCTCGGCAAAATGTAAAGATGGCATTGGAGCTTACCAGGAAGTCTAAGAAAGAGCAACTCAGACTAGCCAACGAGATATTGATCCAACTGGGCTTGGAAGAACGCATCACTTACAAACCCGCCAAACTTTCAGGTGGGCAAAGGCAGCGTGTCGCAATTGGGCGTGCTTTGGTGAACCGGCCTCCACTTGTGCTTGCGGATGAGCCTACCGCAGCATTGGACAAAGATTCGGGAGCCCAGGTTTTAGGCTTACTCCGCAAACTTGCTGAAGAGAATGGTACTATTATCATCATCGTCAGCCATGACGCCCGACTAATTAGTAGTGCAGATCGTATTGTAAACATGGTCGATGGTCACATTGTTTCTGATATTTGCGTTAAGGAAACAATGTACATTTGTCAGTTCCTCAAGGCCTGTTCATTGTTTGAAAAAATGTCCGTGAGTGATTTGACTGATGTGGCTCAAAAGATGAAACACATCACAATCAAAGATGGAGAGTACATCATTAAGCAGGGAGAAGTTGGAGATCAGTTTTATTTAATCAAAGAAGGATCTGTTAAAGTATTGGTTGAAAAAGACGGAAAGACGGATGAGGTTGCAGTCCTCGATTCTGGCCAGTTCTTTGGTGAAGTGGCGCTACTTAAAGAACAGCCTCGTAATGCGACGATTCAGGCTAAAGGGGACGTTAAACTTTTTAGTTTGTCTAAGGACGATTTCCTGGCAGCGGTACAAAGCCACCAAAGTTTTGAGCGTCAACTCTTTGGTGCTCTATCAGTCCGTAGCTGAACGGCTGGCACTTTAAATGACCACGAAAAATCCAATAGCGGTCGGCAGAAAAACCGGTAGCGCAAACAACATCTTTCTATCTTCTTTTTCCATTCAATCCGAAGGATAGAAAAAACACAATCAGCGTTTAACGATGGCGCGTTGCAGCAAAGCATTACGCATCGGCCTTGAAATAGGTCGTTTGCCCAGCCAGATGCGATAATAAAGCCTGGCAAAATCCTTGCCCTCGATTGTGGTCATTGATTTTCCATTGATCCACAGTGTTGTGCCCTTATCCGGTATATAAGAAAGAGCCAAGCTGTCCCCTTTATCTAAAGTCCGAAAAACTGAATTGAGCTGGTCTACACGTTTCCGTATGGAAGCTAGTTCTGCAGGGGACATGTTTATTGTCAGATGTTTTTCAGATGCTTCCAGAATAATCGCTTTTCTTATTTTCCGCAAAAAATCGAATTGAAGTAGCAAGGCATTTTCACCATTGAGAACTTCGTCAATTATAGACGTCTGCTCTGCATTTGTATAGAGAACTGAGTCGTAAAGGCTGAAAAACGTACAGTAAACTAAGCGATAGTTACCTGCTTCATTCAAAGATGATCGTAGGTCATCCAACGTGCTCGTTTCGCCGTTTGAGTAGCCTTGCCGAACTAAACCAAACTGAAGCAAGACGATGAGGATCAAAGTTAACTGGCGTGTAACTTTCGTGATTGTAAACATGCGAATATATTTTGTTTGATATCTTGATCGTACATTTTATTTTAAGCAATCATCTTTCTACTTTTTGGGGATTGTCCGTTTATGCACTTTAAACTCCCTCTGCCCGACAGCGACAACGGTGCTTACTGCCGAGCCAGAGGCAAGCTCTCAAACTCTTTAGTTTGTCTAATACCAATTTCAAAAAGGTTTGAGGTGCTTGTGTAGAAG
>JBNKZP010000034.1:0-12504 GCA_050301675.1 Puniceicoccaceae bacterium | reverse complement strand
CGGTCCCTTGGTTGAAGTGCCCGTAATGATTGCGTTGGTAAACGTAGCGTTCTGGTTTCGGCGTAGGCTCTTTGCTGAGCCCTCAACTAAAATTTAATTTGCAGAATTCCCCGCAGCAAGGAGGCTGTTGAAAAACAGGTGTTTTTGGGAACCATCATTATTGAGCAGGAACAGCTGATCGAAATACCGAACAATTCGAAATACCAAAGTCTGAGAGCCAACCGATGCTTTTTGCATGAAATAAGTCAATAGTGCCTTAAAAACACTGCATTTATTGCTGGATAAACCCAGTTTTATGGGAAACAGAACTTTGGGATTGGATAACTTGACGATGCGTTTGATGTTTTGGGCCATTGCGGTCATCAAGCATTGTTCTTGAACCTGTTCTAACCCACGGCGACGGGCACGCCTCAATCCCATTTGCTCTTTAGCTTCTCCAAAAAGTCTTTCTATACGCCGACGCATAACTTGACTTATTTTATACTCGCTACTGTTCCTTAACCCTTCAGCCCAATCAAGAGCTTCCTGGTATAGGTGTAATTGCACAGTTCTGCGGAGCCCTTGAGTGCAGTGCTCTTTTAACGAGCAATCCCAGCAGTGTTTTTCGCTGGCAACATATTTAATTAAACGAGGCTTACTTTTATCTTCAACTTTTCGCAAAGGATGGCCTTGAGGATAAATTAACTGGTCATTGCTTTCATCGTATTCAAAGTGATCCTTGCCGTATTGAGGCATTTTTGAGCGAGACACATCCTGCGGTTTGGGAGTATAAGCATTATGCGAATCAAAACCTGGGGAGCTACTGATAGTCTAGCCTTGGTGCTGTGAAGCCCTTCCGTACGCTTATCGATGAAACTGAAATCAATGTGCTCTTCCATCAAACGCACAGTGTGATCGGAAGGAACCAGCTATTCTAGGCTTACCAGCGTCATAAAATCCTCTTGCTGATTGTGTTTACCTCGCATGATAATTACTTCACCAGAGTATTATTAGACTAGCGATCATTTTTTGACTTTTTCAACAGCCTCCTCTTGCTACGGGGAGTTTCATTTAAAGGCGGAATTTTATGAGTCTTATTCAATGTAAAAGGTACATCTCTGAGTTTTGGTGCATTCTCGTGCCTTTTTGTGGCTATCAATCGGTTAAGCATTCAATGTCCGTTTTAGTTCTGGCTTTGCCGAGTTCAGATCAAGGGTACAATTAAGAATAATACTCGAATGATTTGCTACTTTTTAAAATTGCCACTGCAGTTTTCATCCAGCTACTACGGTTTGGAAAACTCGATTGCACAATTCGAGTTTAACTATTTAAAAAACATCCACACTTAGAAATCGAAATGCCTGAACTTCCTGAAGTAGAGACAACCTTGCGTGGGATCGCAGCATACACAGAAGGCAAGCGGATCGAGACGATAGTCGTGCGTCAGTCACAACTGCGTTGGCCGGTGCCTGAAGAGATCAAACAAGCGATTGGCCAGCGCGTGAATGGTATTTGCCGCAGAGCGAAGTATCTGCTGTTGGACACGCATGCTGGCAGCATCGTCTTGCATCTGGGCATGTCGGGAAGTTTGTCAATACAGTCGCCGGACAAACCGGTGCTGAAACATGATCACATTGACATCGTTTTCGAGGGCCAGTATGCTCTGCGCTTCAATGATCCCAGACGCTTTGGCGCCTGTCTCTGGCAGGCGATGGATGGCCCTCGACTGGAAATACTGAAAAATCTGGGGCCGGAGCCACTATCAGCAGTATTCAACGGGCAGTATTTACATGAGTTATCACGAGGTCGGTCGGTATCGGTCAAAAACTTTATTATGACCAACTCAGTTGTTGTTGGCGTTGGGAATATTTACGCAAATGAATCATTGTTTCGATCCGGAATCGATCCACGGCGGTCAGCAGGTAGCATTAGCCTTAAGCGCTATCAAGCGCTCAGTGAAGCGATTAAAAACGTTCTCGCCGAAGCGATAGAGCAGGGTGGTACAACCTTGCGTGACTTCTACGGAGCTGATGGCAAACCGGGATACTTTCGCATACAATTAAAAGTATATGGCAAAGCAGGTCAGCCCTGTGAGCGTTGCGACAAGATTATTCGATCGACTCGCATTGGACAGCGAAATACTTTTTATTGTCCCGGATGCCAACGGTAGTTTTTTTCCTTAAGGGTGTAATCAGTTAATCACAGATAAAGTGTTTGTAGAAAATACCAGTCCATTTGATTCGGTTGCGTGTTCAACTGTGAATTCAGCCTGGGGTGCACTGACGATGGAAGTCCTGGCCCGCCTTGGGCTAGAGACCGTAGTGGTGTCACCGGGATCACGATCGACACCTCTGGTGCTGGCAGCAGCTCGGAATCCGAAGCTGGAAACGATCCCGATTCTGGATGAACGCACGGCAGGCTTTTTTGCACTTGGGCTGGCAAAACGTACGCACAAGCCGGTAGCCTTGGTTTGTACCTCAGGTTCGGCAGTTGTTAATTACTATCCGGCAGTGCTGGAAGCATCCATGTCAGGGACGCCTATGCTCGTGCTCACCGCAGACCGTCCGGCAGAGCTGCGTGACTGTTCGGCAGGCCAAACGATTGATCAGGCTAAAATATTTGGCGGATTCGCGCGCTTTTTTCACGAAGTCGCTTTGCCGGACGTCGAGCACAGTTTACTGGCGTATTTGCGACAGACTCTGGTACATGCAGTGCAGCGATCCCTGCAAGGCAATCCCGGGCCAGTGCATTTAAACTTTCCGTTTCGAGAGCCATTATCTCCGGACTTAACGGATCAGCATACTCCGGTCATTGCGGCCGATGCGATGGAGTCGGCCGCAACGATAACGACACGTCTGTGCGAGTCGGTCAGTGCGGAGGCTCAACTGGATTCTGTTGCACTGGAACGGCTTGCTAGCCATCAGCGTGGGTTGATAGTGGTCGGCGCGGTCAACCCGCTTGGTGACCACGAATCTTTTGCCGAAGCCACAGCAGAGATTTCGCAGAAACTTGGTTGGCCGATACTGAGCGATGTGCTCAATCCGTTGAGAAGTTTCCTGGATAAAGATCAACCCTTGATCTGCCATTACGACAGCCTGTTACGCAATCTTGGAATTGCCGAAAAGTGGCAACCGTCTGCAATCTTACAGGTTGGACCCTTGCCGACCAGCAAAGTACTGCGTGGATGGCTGGCAACACAGGATGCGATATCATTTCTCCTGTCTGACAGGCCTAGCAACACAGATCCCTTGCATCGTATCGCCGTGCCGTTACAAGGCACAGTTGAAGCGCTCAACAATTCAATAAGCCAGCAGACTGTCGACACAGAGTGGCTCAAGAGCTGGCTGGAGCAGGATCAGGAAGTTGCACGAACACTGGATGATAAAATGGACCAAACCAACGAGTTGTTCGAAGGTAAGATCGCCTGGCTTTTATCACGTTATTTGCCGAAGGGCACGCCAACATTTATTGCCAATAGCATGAGCGTTCGCCATGCCGAGTACTTCTGGTGCGCATCGGAGCGCCAATATCCGATCTACTGTAATCGTGGCACAAATGGTATCGACGGCACATTGGGCACTGCATTGGGTGTGGCGCATCGTGGTCAGCCAGCGGTTTTGCTAGCGGGCGATTTGGCCTTTTTGCACGATACCAATGCTTTACTGACTATTGGTGAATTAAAGGGTAGTTTGACGATCGTGTTGTCAAACAACCGTGGCGGTGGCATTTTCGAGCACTTGCCGGTCTCTCAGTTCAAGGAATCGTTTGAACGCTATTTTGCGACCCCCCAGAACGTACAAATCGATACCCTTTGTCGTGCATACGGAGTTGAGCATCAGCGAGTCGATGACTGGAATGTGTTAATAAAGACAATTCGTACATTACCCAAGCGAGGTGTTCGCTTGCTGGAAGTGCCCACCGATCGTAAAGCAGTAAAGTTCGAAGTTTGAAGTTTACACTTTATTCGCTTTCAGACTTGCCTCTGAGAGTCCGCAACGTAAGCACTTTAGAGTATTATGAAAATCGTACTCGCATACTCAGGGGGATTGGACACATCTGTTTTGGTCAGTTGGCTCAAAGAGCATTACAGCGCGGAAATTATTACATTTGCCGCCGATGTTGGTCAGGAAGAAGAGTTGGATGGTCTGGCTGAGAAAGCAAAAGCAACCGGCGCTTCCAAACACTATACTCTGGATCTCGTCGATGAGTTTGCCAGCGACTTTATCTTCCCGATGATGCGTGCCAATGCACTTTACGAAGGACAGTATCTGCTCGGGACTTCGATTGCCCGGCCATTGATCGCTAAGGCTCAGGTAGAAATTGCAAAGCGTGAAAACGCAGATGCGGTTGCACATGGTGCGACTGGCAAAGGGAATGATCAGGTGCGCTTCGAACTGAGCTATGCCGCGCTGGCCCCAACGCTTACAATTATCTCACCCTGGCGCATGGAAGTCTTTCGCAAAACATTTCCGGGGCGTAGTGAGATGATCGAGTATTGTCGTCAACATTCCATCAATGTCGAAGCCAGCGCCTCCAAGCCTTACTCCATGGACCGCAATTTGCTACATATTTCTTATGAAGCCGGTATTCTGGAAGATCCCTGGTTTGATCCAACAACAGAGGATAATAAGGCGATGTACAAATTGACAGTTGCGCCCGAAGACGCTCCGGACCAGGCAGAGTATATCGAGTTGGACTTTGAGCGTGGAGACTGTGTTGCCGTCAATGGAAAAGCGATGAACCCGGCGCAGGTAATGAAGCATCTCAACTCACTCGCGGGCAAACACGGTGTCGGGCGCGTCGATATCGTTGAAAACCGATTTGTCGGTATGAAGAGTCGGGGAGTCTATGAGACGCCGGGTGGCACCATTCTTCTGCAGGCGCACCGCAACATGGAAACCCTTACGATGGATCGTGAACTGATGCACCTGCGCGATAGCCTGATCCCTCGCTATGCACAGTTGGTTTACAATGGTTTCTGGTATGCTCCGGAGCGCGAGGCGCTTCAGGCCTTGATTGATGAGTCACAAAAAACAGTCACCGGAACCGTTCGTCTGAAGCTTTATAAAGGCAATGTCACTACTGTCGGGCGTAAATCCCCGCTATCGCTTTACGATGAAAATATTGCTTCCATGGAAGGTGTTAAAAGTGACTATAACCCGGACGACGCCGGAGGCTTTATACGATTGAACGCTCTGCGCCTGCGCCGCCGTGCACTCGTACAAAAGAATCTCTCCTAGAACTTCGAACTCTTCAAACTTCCCTCTTTAAACTTCAAACTTCAAAAAGATCCCGACTTTAGAAACCGGATTGTTGCTTTGACCGCTTCATCATTTTTCATGATGTAAGGGTGGGTCGCATGAATGACCATGAAGTCCTGCATTCCTTTGACCTTTGCATTTTCGGTTGATACTTTGCCATCGTCCTCTCCGGGGATGATGATCGAGTTAATCCAGTTAATGCTGCGATCTCCTGTGATTACGCCTAGTTCAAAATCGACCGGTCCAAGACTAGCAATGTAGTCGTTAGGCTCGGTGCCCAGTTGGCTTCCGGCAGGGCCATTAATCCAGTCAAAGAGACTAAAGCTACCCAGCGAGTCGACCAACTCGCTACCCTGATTGGGAGGACTCAGCATGACAACCCGTCCAATGTTTTCCAGTGGTATCTCTTTTTGAATCGTGCGGACGAGGATGCCGCCCATCGAATGTGTGACAAAGTGGATCGTATCGTCGTTTTCTGTAAGTGCTGCTACTTGTTCCCGAACATCTTTTGCAAGTTGTTCGATCGGAAAATGTCTGGAAGGATAATCAATATTGTGTACGATGTAAGCTTCCTTGAGGAGCGCGTCTTCCATCACTTCCATGGAACTCGAAGTGCGAATGAGCCCGTGTAACAGAATCACAACTTCTTCGGCAACTGCTGACGTGGTAAGGGTAAAAATAAAGCAGAGGAAGTTGAGGAGTCGTTTGTTCATACCAATCAACCGTAGTTATCATCATCGAAATTGCTATCGAGATTGAAAATTATTTGGGAATCTATCGTAAACGCAGAAAGCGCACTGCACACAAGATCTCTTCGGTAATATCTACACCGATTTTCTGATACCGGATAAGTTGCTGAGGTCCGTCAGCGCTGCCGACTGGTGCAAGGCAGATACCCTCTTTTGCAAGTTGATCAAGCAGTCGGTCGGGTCGGTGCTCAAATGCCACGGTTGACATAATACGATCAAAGGGTGCAGCTTCCGGCCAGCCGTTTGCACCGTCGGCATTACGAAAGTATATGTTTCGATAGCCAAGTGACTCCAGACGGGCCTGAGCATTGCTGGAGAGAAGTTTGCTAATTTCAACTGTATAAACAGTGTCAGCCAGCTGGGAAAGTAGAGCGGTTTGATAGCCGGAGCCAGTGCCGATTTCAAGTATTCGGCAGTCAGCATTTGGCTTGAGCCATTCCGTCATTTGAGCCACCAGAGATGGTTGCGAGATGGTAGCGTCATCTTCGATTGGAAGCGGGTGGTCTGCCCAGGCGTCTTTCCTCAGATAAGGTGGTACGAAAAGACTACGATCAGTATGGGTGAAGACATCACGCACCAAACCATTGCTAATGTTTTTTACTAGTGGCTCAGCTTCGGTGAAATACTTCATAGCTGTTTCAATACCCTGAATACGGAATGTTTAACATCCCGCGGTTCTGCCGAACCAAGTTCGTCTCTAACTTCTGTCGGTCTTTTTCTTTTGATTTCTCTGATCGACTAGAACAATAACAAACATATGATAAGCAAACCAAAAAGTAGCGCTAATGGGAACTGCCGCGAAACAGGCTTGTAATTGCGCAATAAGCGGATCGGTGGAAAACGTAAACGGCAACAGCATCAAGGACATGAATGTAAAAAAGCCTAGTGTGAGAATAGCGCCAAGTCCGATGTGAAATTTGCTGAGGAGCTTTTGGTATGCTGAGTTTTCCATTTGAGTAGGGATAAAAATCAATTGCGCTGGACTGTCAAAGCGAAATTTTGTGACTAACCTGTGAAACTTCACTTCTTATCAAATACTCTAAATTTATCACTTGAACTCATCCATTCGTTGGGCATTTTCTTTAGTTTCAAAATTTAGTCTTATGGGTACATTATTTATCAGTCTCTTGACTCTGGTCCTTATCTTGATTTCCGTATTTATCGTTCTGCTTGTTCTGATGCAACGTACTAGTCAGAGCGGAGGCATGGGTGCGGCTCTTGGAGGTGGCGCTACGGAATCTGCCTTTGGTGCAGACACGAACAATGTCCTCACGAAGGCAACGATCTACAGCATTATTGCATTTTTTGTGGTATCCTTAGGCTTGTTTCTCTTCTATCAGTCGAAAGCAGCAGAGCGTAGTCTGAAATTGAGTCCTGATGAATTAATCAGCCCATCAGAGCCGGAGTCTTCTGAATTGAATTTTGCTGCGGAACCGTTTCCTTCGGCGGAGAACATTTCAGAACCTGTTGTAAAAACTGTAGAAAAAGGCCTCAATGAAGCTGAAAGCAATGTTAAAGCTGTTTCGGAAGTAGTTCCGGAATCTGAAGCTGCGCCAGGACCTGAAGCTGCGCCAGAAAAATGAACCTTTTCGGTTGTGGATATTTAAAGTTTGTTGCTGCCGAATGATTCGACAAACGTGTTTACCATTGCTTTTGTTTAAGCAAAAAACAGTTCTGTGTGCATTTTTTATGACAGGTCTTCTTTGGGTCTGTTTGCCTTGTACTTCCATGGCTCAGCGCCCTTTACAAGATGATTTGCGCTCTCGCACCATGGAACGATTGGATGATACAGAGGCTGCCAGGCTTCTGAAATACTTTAAAGCTCAGCGTCTGGATGAGGATTTTTGTTTTCGTTTCCAACTCAAACACAAACCAAGACGTGGGCGGACTACTTACTATGAGGGTATTATGTATGGTTCTTGGAATGAGAAGGGGCCAGTGAGTCGGGTTAAGTTGTATCCCAATAAAGTTAGCGATAAATCATCGGCCGAGCTTTCGCCAATTGATATGATTGTACAAAACGGGCGTTTGCCGCAGGTGTGGGTGCGTCGTGGGAATTCGGGTGGATTTACCTTGATTGAAGACAGTTCTTTGTTTGAGCCGATTTTTGATGGAATTATGTATACTCCGTTTGATTTGCAAATGCCGTTCATTTATTGGGATAACTATGAGTATGAAGGACCGTCACGTGTGCTGAGCCGCATCGGACAGAAATTCTTGATGTTTCCACCGGAAGGTTCTCTGGCTGAACTCAATGGAATTAGTGCGGTGCGTGTTTCAATCGATGATACTTACTATGCCTTGCTTCGTGCGGAAGTTTTGCAGGACGACAACAAAGTGCGTTCACAGTTTACCGTGCGCGGGATTAAGAAAATCCAAGATCGGTATATCGTTAAAGAAGTTGAGTTAAAAAATTTACTTACAAAAGATGCGACTATATTTAGAGTAGAGGCTGCCAGTGTCGGATTAAAATTAAACGATTCAATATTTAATCCTAACCAGCCAGAAGAACCTCCCAAACTTTCTGCAATATCGCTTGAAGAATTTTAGAATATTCAAATTGTTTCAGAGAACTTTATTTAACAAATCCAAAATCAATTATATAATGACAAACGAAGTGAAATTGTCTACTTGGGCTAGCAACATTGAGCCTTCACCGACCTTGGCCGTAACTTCAAAGGCCAAAGCGCTTAAGGCAGCCGGTGAGGATGTTTGTGGGTTTGGCGCCGGTGAACCCGATTTTGACACTCCGGAATTTATTAAGGAGGCCTGTATTCAGGCGCTTCGGGACGGCGAGACCAAGTACGCACCTACACCGGGGATACCAGCTCTTCGCAAAGCGCTTGCAGAGCATTATTGCAGTAATAATGGGGTCGAAGGTGTTACCGCCGATCAGATCGTTGTCAGTCCGGGCGGGAAATTTTCTTGCTATCTGGGAATCCTTTCAGTCATTAGCCCGGGCGATGAGGTAATCATTCCAGCGCCTTACTGGGTCAGTTATCCCGAAATGGTAAAGCTTGCGGGTGGGACGCCGAAGACTATTTTCGCAGGGCAGGAAAATGACTTTAAGATCACACCGGAGCAGTTGCGTGGAGCGATTACTCCTAAAACTCGTTTGTTGATTCTAAACAGTCCTTCAAATCCGACAGGCACCATTTATTCACCTGCCGAACTGGAAGCACTGGTTGAGGTTGTCCTGGAGTCAGGTATTTACCTCCTATCCGATGAAATTTACGAATATTTATTGTACGATGGTGTTAAGCACGCCAGTCCGGCTTCGTTCTCGAAAGAGGCGGCAAATGCAGTGATCACAGTTTCAGGGTTCAGTAAGACTTTTTCGATGACTGGCTGGCGACTGGGAACGTTGATGGCACCACTGCCGATTGCAAAAGCAGTATCAAGCTTGCAGAGCCAGACAAGTTCAAATGCGACGACGTTTGCTCAATACGGCGCGCTGGCTGCAATCCAGAAGTGGGAGCAGTCAATGGAGGCAGTAAAAGGCATGCTGGAAGTGTTCGATCGCCGCCGTCTGACCTTGCTGAATGGGCTGAATGCAATCGAAGGAATTGATTGCACTCGTTCGCAGGGTGCCTTTTACTTGTTTCCTCAGATTAAGTTTGCCGGACTTTCCGACAGTGAATTTGCGGCAAAATTACTTGAAGTCGAAAAAGTTGCTGTCGTGCCGGGGAGCGCTTTTGGGGCTGACGGTTATATACGTCTGAGCTATGCAACCTCTGACACAGTTATCGAAAAAGGATTGGAGCGTCTTGCCCGTTTCTGTTCGAGACTGTAGACTGTAATTTCGAAAGATGTGATTTTCTATTCGGTGAGGTACTCCGATAAATAAATATTTCGGCTTCCGGACTAAAGTTTAGAAAAGCATATCCTCAATAAATTTTGTTAAAATGGCAGCTATGACTTTGAATTACGAGCCTATGGTTTTTACTCCACGCAGTGGGGCCCAGGAACCGCTGTCTGCCATTCAGCAAGAAGTGTTGGATCTTCGGGAAAAGCGCAATGCAGTGATTCTGGCACATAATTATCAGGTAGATGAGATTCAACGTGTAGCAGATTACGTGGGGGATTCATTGGGACTTTCATATCGTGCTGCAGAAGCCGATGCAGATGTGATTGTTTTCTGTGGTGTTCACTTCATGGCGGAAACAGCAAAAATAGTGAATCCGGACAAAATTGTTCTCCTGCCGGATATGGAGGCCGGATGTTCGCTGTCAGACTCATGTCCCGCTGAGAAACTGGCAGCTTACAAAGCGTCCAACCCGAATGTTTACGTGGTCGCCTATATTAACTGTTCGGCAGCAGTAAAGGCGCTCAGTGATGTGATTTGTACCAGTGGAAATGCTAAAAAAATCATCGAGCGGGTTCCTGCAGATCGCGATATTTTGTTTGTGCCGGACCAAAATCTTGGACGCTGGGTCTCCAAGCAAACCGGACGCAGCATGCAACTTTGGCCAGGCTCTTGCTATGCACATGTGCTTTTTACCCAGCAGGCCATCGAAGCGCTCAAACTCAAGTTCCCTGATGCGCTAGTGGTTGCTCATCCCGAGTGCGTCGAGACGGTGCGCGATAATGCGGATTTTGTGTGTAGCACTGAGAAGATGGTTGGTTTCTGTAAAGATAGCGCTGCCACAGCATTCATCATCGTGACCGAAACGGGGATGATTCATCGATTGCAGCGCGAGGTGCCGGACAAAACATTTATCGCTGGCCCGACAGACTCTTGTGCGTGCAACAATTGTCGGTTTATGAAAATGAATACGATTACGAAACTGCGCGATTGCCTGCGGGATATGACTCCGCAGATTGAGATGGATGAAACTGTTCGCCAGAAAGCTTACATTCCAATCCGGCGCATGCTCGATTGGAGCACGTGACAAAGCGCAATCGTTTTGCCATGGCTGAGGCAAGAAGTTTGTCGTCTGAGGAGCGTGCTGCCGCGACTTATCGAAATGACGTTTTAAAAGCGCCTTTTTACGGAATTCTTGAAGCCGGGTGGTCAACGTTTGTTCTGCTAATTGCGATCCGAAACTTTAACGCACCGGACAATTATAAAGCATTCATTGCCGGGGCGTCACCCATTGGTTTTCTGCTTACGCCTTTGACAATATATTTCGCAGCCAAGTGGCAATTGCGGCCCAGCTTGCTCTGTTCGTGCATGTTTTCTGTGACTGCGGTATTGATTTTTGGAGCAACTGTGATGGAGAGCCTTCTTTTATTCACAGCACTGATGATAATCAGTCAGGTAGCAGCAGTTCAGCAGGGGCCGTTGATAACTCAGATTTATGCAGAAAATTATCCAGCCAGTCAAAGAGGCAGCCGTGTTGCTATGCCACTTGTGCTTGCTTCACTGAGCACAGTTTTGTTTTCCCTGGCAGGCGGGCAGGTTCTGGATCAATCAATGAAGTATTATCGATATTTGCTGTGGATTATGGCGATATCTGCTGTTGCTTACGGTTGGATAATGAATCGAATACCCAGTGTGCCACTTTCGATCAAGACAGTTGGGAATCCCTGGCAAAACCTGAGTCTGATCTGGAAAGATCGTTTCTTTGGGTATTTGTTGGGCAGCTGGATGCTTCTCGGTCTCGGCAACCTTATTACGATGCCTATTCGTGTCGAATACCTGGCAAACCCGGCTTACAATATTAATCTGGACAATGTCACAATTGCCTTTCTTCTCGTGGTAGTTCCTTCAACGGTGCGTATTCTGAGTACCCGATTCTGGGGGCGTGTTTTTGATAAATTTCATCTGATCACAACGCGCAACATACTAAATGTGTTTTTTCTGTTGGGGATACTATGCTTCTTTTTCACTGAAAACAGAATCGTACTTTTAATTGCGATGACTTTTGTCGGCCTTTCCATGGGAGGCGGAAAAATAATATGGAATTTGTGGGTCACCAAAATTGCTCCGCCGGAAAAGGTTTCTGCCTACATGAGTGTACATATGGCGTTGACGGGTGTTCGCGGGACATTGGCGCCTTTTATCGGTTACTGGATTCTTAGCAAATCGGTCCCGCAAGGTGTCGCTCTGATCGGTATATTGCTCATCTTTGTTTCTATTATTCTATTTGAATGCCTGCGAAACCACAGACGCTTTTCTGATTAGTGATAATCCCGGCGACCATCAAGTGCACTGCGCAGGGTAACCGCATCGGCATAGGTTACGCCGCCACTGCTTGGCAGACCAAAGCCAATACGCGTTACTTTAATCGGCCGCTGACCGACGATTTCTTCCTGGATATAGTGGCAAGTGGCCTGACCTTCGATGTCGTTTGAAAGCGCCAGGACAAATTCAGAAACGTCGGTAGAGTCAATGCGATCCTGCAAGCATTGCAGATTTAGATTTTCGGGACCTACGCCATGAATCGGAGAAAGCTTTCCGTGGAGTACATGGTAGTGTGCTTTCCATGCGCCCGAACGCTCAATTGCGATCAGGTCCGGCACATGTTCGACTACACAGATCTGGCTGGAATTGCGACTTTCATCCAGGCAAA
>JBNKZP010000033.1:0-12559 GCA_050301675.1 Puniceicoccaceae bacterium | reverse complement strand
ATCACCTTAGCAATCATACTATCGTAGTGAGGCGGGATGGAATAGCCACTATAAACATGCGAGTCGATACGTACCCCATGACCTCCGGGCGCGTAGTATAGGGTTACTTCACCTGGACACGGAGCAAAGTTATTTCCCGGATCTTCGGCGCAAACACGACATTCAATACAATGTTTGGTGATTTTGACATCTTTTTGACTGTAGCTGAGTTTCTGGCCGCTGGCTATTAGCAACTGTTCTTTAACCAGGTCGATGCCAGTCACTTCTTCGGTAACTCCATGCTCAACCTGAATGCGCGTATTCATTTCGATAAAAAAGTATTCGCCTTTCTGGTCGACCAAAAACTCTACGGTGCCTGCGCCTTCATAATTTACTGATTTTGCCAATTTGACAGCATCGCGCCCCATTTTTTTACGTACGTCATCTGAAATAAAAGGCGATGGAGCTTCTTCAATGATTTTCTGGTGGCGTCGTTGCACGGAACAGTCACGTTCACCCAGGTGAATGATATTTCCAAATGCATCTCCCAGAATCTGGATTTCAATATGGCGAGGTGCATCCAGAAAGCGTTCAAGATAGACGTCTCCGTTGCCAAATGCCTTTTCAGCTTCGACACTGGCGCTGGCATATTCTTTGGCTAATGCGACTGCATTATGGGCCGTGCGCATACCTTTGCCACCACCACCGGCAACTGCCTTGATGATGACCGGGTAACCAATTTTTTTTGCGACAGCAAGAGCCTCTTTCTCGCTTTGGACAATACCGTCACTTCCGGGAATCACCGGTACTTTTGCCTTAACCGCCATTTCTCGTGCCTTGGCTTTGTCGCCAAAGTTAGTGATTGCTTCGGCGCTGGGCCCGATGAATTTTATCTTACACCGTGCGCACTGTTCGGCAAAATCGGCATTTTCAGCTAAAAAGCCATAGCCCGGATGAATCGCATCAACATCGGCAATTTCCGCTGCTGCGATGATGCGGTCTGCCTTCAGATAGCTTTGATTGCTGGCAGGAGCGCCGATGCAGATCGCTTCATCAGCAAGCTGTACATGAAGCGATTGTTCATCTGCTTCTGAATAAACTGCAAGGGTTTTGATGCCTAGCTCGTTACATGCACGGGCGATGCGGAGTGCGATCTCGCCTCGGTTTGCGATAAGAACTTTATTAATCATTCAGATTAAGCTGTTTTAACTTTGAAAAGTGGCTGTCCGTATTCCACAGCTTCACCGTTTTCAACAAGTACTTCAGTAATGGTGCCAGTTGTTTCCGCATGAATTTCATTCATGACTTTCATTGCTTCGATTATACAAACAACAGAGTCCGTTGTCACTTTTTCACCTAGTTTTGTAAACGGAGGGCTCTCCGGCGAGGAGGCGCGATAAAAGGTGCCAACCATAGGTGATTTGATGATGAAGACATCTGGTTCATCAACCGGAGGTTTTGTCGATTCGGAAGGTTCTGCATAAGGCATGACAGGCACCGCTTGAGGCGTGGCAATGGGTGTGGCCTGAACGATTTGGGCCTCACCATTCTTGCGAGTCAGACGCAATTTGAAGCCTTCCTCCTCGATTTCAAATTCGGAAATTTCCGAGCGCTTCATCAGCTCGACGACTTGCTTGATTACTTTTAAGTCCAAAATGCTTAGTTGTTAGAACGTTAAATTGATTCAGTCAGAAATACCGTAGGTTTTACGATTATTTATAAGGATATTTTGATTTATAGAATAAGCAATGAATGAAGTGCAATGATTTATTTGTGCTTCCTTGTGACCAGAAGATAATCTCAAAAAGTAGCCAATTACCCGATTCTTTCGATAGTCATACCCTTAATCCCAGTCTTTTTAAAAGACAAGAAACGAGATGATAGTATTACGGATCTAGCAAATGCCGCCCAGATAAAGCGTCTGGCCTGTTATGAACGAACTTTCTTTGTGCAGAAAGAATTCTGCGCAATTGGCAATATCCGCCGGTGTTCCAATTCGTTGTATTGCCTGGCGCTCGATGAGCGCACTCATGGTTTCTTGGGGTACCGATTGAATCAGATCTGTTTCAATCGGAGTCGGGCCGATTGAATTTACTGTGATGCCGAACTTTCCCAGTTCTTTGGCAGCTGTACGAGTCAAGGATTCTATTGCTGCTTTGCTTGCCGAATAGATGGCTTCACCTTCAAGATTGAGCGGAGCGGCAACGCTGCTGATGTTGATGATGCGCCCTTCTTGTTGACGCTTCATTTGTTTGGCACATTCTCTTAGGATCGTAAAACTGCCGGTTACATTCGTTTCAAATATGGAGCGGCAGGTCTCTGTAGGTGTCAGCAGAATATGGTTCATTGAAGCAATGCCTGCGTTATTGATCAGTGCATATATCGGGGCGATCTGACGCCTTATGTTACGAACCATATTCACAACGGCTTTTTCATCGCTTATGTCCAGGCAGTAATGGTGATAATTTGCCGATTTGATTTCGGCCTTTTGGCGGCTGCATCCTACAACAATCCAGCCTTTGGAAAGCAGATGCTCGGCAAGCGCCAGGCCGATGCCTTTTCGTGTCCCGGTTATGAGGGCGACTTTGCTCATGATCCACCGTCGATTATTAATTCCATAATATAGTCGATGCAACTGGAGACATCGCGAAATGGTGAATGTGTGCGGCTCATTGCACTTTGGTTGGCCAGAACAATATCGATCTCCAATTCATCCGAAATACGCTCTTCAACATCTGCTATGAAACTAACCAGGTTTATGCTATCCAGTGAACTCTTTGTGCCGAAGAGTTGAGTGTGTTCATTGGCGATCTTAATTGTATCGATATCAAGGTCTTCACCTAATTCGTGAAGCGTATCGAGCACGATTTTTGCAATATCGTTTCGGTTCGGTATCATATTATGCTACTGTCATGTTGGTTGTTTTTCGTAGAGCAATCCAGCACACCTTGTGCTATTCCATAATCTTTAAAAGGTCGTGAATCGTACTAGCCATCTTAAGTTCAGAGCTACGGGTCGTCTTCTCAAAATGGTCGTTAACCAGCGCACTGAATGTAATTTTGTTTATGGAATCCCAGACCAATGAGTCCAATGGTGTCTCCGGGATTATTTTACTGGTTTCGACTCCGAACATATCTGCCAGTAATTTCATCTTTTCTTTGTCTGTCACAGTCCGTACTTTCTATTGGTTATTCAAATATAGGCTTTTTCTTCTCATGTATTTTTTGCATGGTTAGCTGTATGAAGACAAGCAGCTTTAATCAAATTCAAATCGGTGGAATCGTTGTCTGTGCGCCCAAAACAGAGAAGTGTATTGATGATGAAGTCGATCTTTTGGGTGGCAATTTGAAGCAAATTGAACGCTTGAAAAGCACGATTGGGTTGGATCGTCGGCGAGTTGTTCGGCCCGGCACGACGTCTGCCGATTTATGTGAGTCTGCGGCCAGGCAATTGCTCAATTCGGTGGATTTTCCAGTTGAAGCGATTGACGCAGTTATTTTTGTGACTCAGACGCCGGATTATTTGCAACCTTGTAATGCTGCAGTTCTGCACGGACGGTTAAATTTGTCGAAGCAATGTGCTGCGCTGGATGTAAATCTGGGCTGTTCCGGCTATGTGTATGGACTTTGGCTTGCACATATGATGATTAGTTCGGGAGGGTGCGATAAAGTGTTGCTGCTTGCCGGTGACACGATCAGCCGGATTGTGAATCCCAGAGATCGTGCAGTAGCGCCCATGTTTGGCGACGGAGGAAGCGCAACGTTGATACAGGCAAGCGAACAAAAAAATAATGCCTGGTTCAATCTCGGGACGGATGGTCGGGGCTTTGACAAGTTGATTGTGCCGGCAGGTGGAGCTCGCATGCCCAGTTCCGCTGAAACCAGAATCGAAAAAACCGATGAGGACGGCAACATACGCTCAGCTGAAAATTTGTTTATGGACGGTGCGGAGATACTTAATTTTTCGATAACTGAAGAGCCCAGAGCAGTACTGGATTTGATAGAATCCGCTGGACTCGATCCGGATGCGATCGATTACTTTGTTTTTCACCAGGCGAATCGTTATATACTCAAAAATATTTCCAAGCGTCTGAAAATAGATATGCAAAAAGTGCCAATGAAAACAGTCGAGCGATTCGGAAATCAAAGTTCTGCATCGATTCCATTTGCACTCTGCGGAGAGCTTCAGGATGTTTTGAGTGGTCCGACTGCGAAGCGAGTACTGTTGTCAGGATTTGGTGTTGGCCTTTCCTGGGCAAGTGTGGTACTTGACATTGGAAATTTATCAATATGTGAGATTATCGAAGTCGAGTAACCTAAATACTCAAAACAAAAGGAAAATGTGAAGTCCGCTAAAACCATGAAAGATCTCTACATTGTTGGCGCCGGTGGGTTTGGTCGTGAGGTTTACAAATGGTTGCTCGATACTGGAAATTCGCCTGACTGGCAGTTTTGTGGTTTTCTGGACGACAATTCCAAAGCCTTGAAGGAACTGTATTATAACAAAGGTGTGGTAGCTCCGGTGACGGGTTTTGTTGTACAGCCTTCGCAGTTGTTTGTGTGCGGTATCGGGGAAGTGTCTACCAAGCTCAAGCTATGTAGCCCTTTGCTGGAGCAGGGAGCTCAGTTTCAAACAGTTATCCACCCCACAGCAGTTGTTGGTAAAAATGTTCAGTTGGGTCAGGGTGTTGTACTATGTCCCGGGGTGGTTTTGACCTGTGATGTAAAGGTGGGCGATATGGTGATGATTAACTGTTGCAGCAGTGTGGGGCATGATGCGACCATTGGTAACTGGTGTACAATAAGCGCACAGTGTGATCTGACGGGTTACACGGAGTTAGGACAGGGCGTGTTTATGGGTTCCGGTGCGAGGGTCATACCTGGCAAATTCGTTGGAGATCATGCAGTTGTGGGCGCGGGTTCGGTAGTTATTCAATCAGTTGCTGCCGGACAGAAGGTTTTTGGAAATCCGGCGCGTGAATTCACTTAAACACCATTTTGGCGGTATATGAGATTCGCGCAAATTGGTGTAGATTTGTGGGCTACACAGCAAAACGCTCTTTAAGGTTGAATTAGCCCGATTTGAGCTAGACTGTCGAGTATTTCTAAAAATCCCGGCATTTGTTTGAGTTGGTCAATTGTCTTGTTGCTGGAGAGCCGGATGAAGAATTGTTCTTTGCGTAGATTCAGGCCATGGCGCTTGATATCGATAAGCGCCGCAAAAATATTAGGAGTTTCTTGTTGCTTGTAGCCATACGCCCTACCGCCGACCAGATGCCAGAAGTAAACGTTCTGTTTGTCGGTTTTGTTTTTATATACTCCATATTCAGCGGGTTGAAATTGGATACCATTATGCTGGAAAGGGATGCTGTATTCGCGTTTCGTGCATTCCCAGCCGGCTTTTACCCAGCAAGTATCCGGCGTGTGTGCTCCCGCCCAGCGATATGAGACCTTTCCGGGGCCCCAATAGGCGATGTAGAGTCCGACTTGTGTATCGTCTTTTGTGTAAGTACGGAAAATAGAATCATCAAAATTCAAGAACTTTGACACGCGCATGCTTGCTTCGGGCGTATCTGCAATTTCGAGGTCCTGTACTTGCCATCCGGGCAGTTTGGCTGGTGTAACTTCTGCCAGTTTATTATTAAAGGTTGGCTCAGGCGGCGGTATAAAAGCGAAGTAAGCCTGTAGACCAAAGGCAAAGAACAGAATTGCCAGACCAAGGAAAAGGATTGTTTTTTTCATGGGTTGTTAATTGCAAAGAAGACTAAGGCTGTTGAATCGGAAGTTTGTTTTATTTTCAACGCCTTAAAATGTTTTGTTGGAATTGTAGTAAGTAATGTGTACCGAAGTAGTTTGTTATCTTGTAATTAGTTAATGAGCGGTTAAATTATTTTTTATTATGATAGATTTCTTCAAAAAAACAATGCTCGCAGGAGTTGGAATCTCCGTTGTTACAAAAGACAAGGTGATGGAGTCACTGGAAGAACTGGTCGAGAGAGGTAAGCTGACTAGAGATGAAGTTCGTGAAATGTCAGACAAGATTGTTCAGGAGGGGCAAGAGCAAACTGAGAAGGCCAAGACCGAAGCAAGTAAACTCTTTACTGAAATGTTACAGCGAGCCAATCTGGTTACAAAAGATCAATATGACGCACTGGCTGCTCGGGTTACTGAGCTAGAAGGACGTTTTCACAAAGAATTCCCCAACAAAAACTAATCCGTAATAAAATCCTGGTGGATAAAGATAGATCGCACTGCATTTAATTTAAGTGCATGGCGACGTAGTTTCTATTGCCAGGTTAATCGTTAGCTTCCAGGTCATGTCTACTTACTTCTTCTGGAATGAAGCCATTTAATTATTTAGCAAATGCTGTACGTGCTCCGGAAATTGTAGCCATTCTAGTGCGCTGGGGGTTTGAAGACCTTTTGCTGCAACTAGATACGCCGCATTTTTTACTGCGAAATCTGGTACGGAAAAAAGTCACGCATCTGACACCTTATGAGCGGGTGCGGAATGCATGTGAAGAGCTAGGGCCGATTTTCGTGAAAGTTGGTCAGATTTTGAGTACGCGTCCGGATCGGTTGCCTGAGCCACTGGTAATGGAATTGAAAAAACTACGTAGCCAGGTAGAACCGCAGCCGTATGAAAAAATTAAACCGGTTTTGATTAAAGAGCTAGGAGAGGCACCGGAAAAACTTTTTGCGAACTTTAAGTCAGTTCCAGTTGCTGCGGGGTCGCTGGGGCAAGTTTATAAAGGACAATTAATTTCAAGTGGGGAATGGGTAGCTATAAAAATTCAGCGTGCGGATATTCGTAAAGTTATCTCATCGGACCTGGAGATTATTGGTTGGTTTGCTCGTCAGCTACACGCTCGAGTCGAAGAGTTGCAAGCCTACAATCTGCCGGTGCTCGTCAAAGAGGCAGAAAAAAGACTTGAGGAGGAGCTGGACTATCGTAATGAAGCAAATAACGCAGAAATTTTCAGAGCATTGAATTCTGATCTGAGTGATGTCTTTGCTCCCAAAGTATATTCTGAATTTACAACTAGACGGTTGTTGGTAACCGAGTGGGTAGAGGGTGTTCATCCGGACGAATCCAATCTGGAGCCGAACAAGGCGCGCGAACTGGCAAAGCTGGGAGGCGAATCGGTATTTCACCAGATTGTCGGAACCGGTTTTTTTCACTCGGATCCACACACAGGTAATATGTTGATTACTCCTGACAACAGAATCTGCTGGCTGGATTGGGGACAGGCGGGACAAATTACTGTGGAGATGCGTCATCAGTTAGTCGATTTATTTGCAGCGATTACAGATAGAGATGCTGAGCAAGTTGTTCACATAGCGGAGCGTATGTCTATGAGCAATTACCGGATTGATCGACTCAAGTTGAGCAAAGAGGTAACTTTTTTATTAAACAAGCACCGTGATTTTGGGCCTTCCGGAACTAAAATTGGAACCGTTGGACTGGAGTTGCTTTATATTTTTGGCTGCAATGGCATTGATATTGCAGGTGATTACGCTTTGCTTTCAAAGGCAATTCTTTGTGTTGAGGAAGCTGCTCGGACAATGGATCCGAACTTTGATATTGTAAGTGTGGCGCAGCCATTCCTGTCGAAGTTGGGCAGAGATAAATGGAGTGTGCAGAATGTTAAGCGGCGATTTGTTTATCCATTCAAAACGACCTGGCATCATATGCAGCTACTTCCGGAGACGATACAGCGTATCCTGCAGCGTATCGAAAAGGAAGATTTACAGATAAAATTCCATCACACGGGAACTGAAAACCTTGAAGAGACTTTTAATGCATCCATGAATCGACTTACAGTCGGAGTCATTCTGGGGTCATTGATAATCGGATCTTCGCTGATTATTACGACAGGAGTCGGTCCTTTACTTTGGGGCTTCCCAACGATTGGAATACTGGGTTTTTTGATTTCAGGTATTCTCGGGATGTACATAGTCGTGTCCATTTTACGCAAACACCATTAAGTTAAGAGAGTTTATTATCGATTAAAACACTTCCATATGCTCGAAGAAAATTTAAAAGTATCTCCACAGTTGGAGTCCGAAAAGAGGCATTCTTTACTTCGGATCCTACTGCGCAGTCGCCTGGGAGACCTTCGTGAGCAGAGTCTGATCCGGCAGGGCAAAGGATGGTTTCATATTTCCGGCATGGGACATGAGGCGCTCGCTGCAATTGCCCTGTATATGGAACCAGGAGATTATGCATTTCCCTACTACCGAGATCGGGCCTTTTGTCTCCAACGTGGCATCAGTGACTACGATATGGCGCTGGCTTTTTATGCAAAGCGTGATTCGGCCAGTGGTGGGCGCCAACTCACAGGTCACTTTAGTGATCGATCCTTGAATATCTGGAGCCATCCCTCACCGGTTGGGGCTCATTTATTACCTGCTTGTGGTGCAGCCTGGGGAATGCAGTTGGATGGCAAACAGAATGTTGTTTATGCGTCTTTAGGTGAAGCGGCAGCCCGTCAGGGTGATTTTTTTGAGGCGGTTTGTTTTGCCAAAGAGCGTCAGTTGCCAGTTGTTTTTGTAGTGCAGGACAATCGCATCGCGATTAGCACTTCGACGACTTTAACAAATCCAATCTCTTTGGGTGTTTTGGATACAAGCGAGTGGATGCGCGTAGACGGTAGTCAAGTCGAAACCGTTGCAGAGTCCGGACGCATCGCTTTGGAAAAAGCTCGATCAGGAAAGGGCCCGGCATTTATATGGTGCGATGTAGAGCGATTTTCAAACCACTCAAGCGCAGACGATCAGCGAATGTACCGTGCTGCAGGTGAACTGGATGCAATGAATAAGCGTGATCCGATTCGTTTGCTGCAGGATCAGATGATTGCAGATGGCCAATTGTGTGAGGAAGAGGCTGCTACTATTGAAGAGGAAATTCGTGAAGAAATCAAAGCTGCCTATCATGCCGCCAGTGAAACTGATGATCCCCTGGCCGAAGAGTGTGAGCTACACCTGACCGGTGATGCTCACAATATTTCACAGTCTCTACAGCCAAAGATCGAGTTGAACGAATCCTGTCGGATGCTGGATGCAATCAACCGTACATTTCATGCAGCGCTGGATGAAATGCAGGATGTTGTTTTTTTTGGTGAAGATATCGCTGACCCTAAAGGTGGTGTGTTCAACCTGACCAAGGGACTGTCAACAAAAGATCCAACGCGTGCGGTGAATTCGCCACTTGCAGAGTCGACTATCCTGGGTGTTGCAGTTGGATTAGCTTCATACGGGAAACGGCCCTGTTTTGAAATTCAATTTATCGATTTTATTTATCCGGGCTGGAATCAACTGGTTTCCAATATGGCAACACTGCGTTGGCGCAGCTTTGGTCAATGGACCTGCCCCATGGTAATCTATGCACCCTGTGGAGGCTACCTTCCGGGGGGCGCTTTGTGGCATAGCCAATCCGGTGAGTCTTCCTTTGCCCGGATTCCCGGGATACGTGTTGCAGTGCCATCGACGCCGGGAGATGCTGCCGGGTTATTCTGGACTGCTTTGCATGGGCCTGATCCAACGATTATCTTACTGCCGAAACATCTGATGTGGGCCGAGTTGCCCGCTCCAAAATCAGTCAGTGCAGTGCCGCTGGGGAAGGCCCGAATAGTGCGCAGCGGCGATTTAATAACCCTTGTCACCTGGGGTAACTGTATCGAACTGGTTGAGGAGGCGCTTGCATCGATAGAGCCTGAACTCGATATTGAGTTGATTGATCTGCGTTCTATTGCACCCTGGGACAAAGAAGCAGTTGCTGCCTCACTGGCTAAAACCGGGCGCCTGATGGTTGTCCAGGAAGACAACATCAGTTCAAGTGTTGCTCAAATGATTGTTGCGGAAATGTGCGGTCTTTCAGAGGTGCTGCAAAAAATGAAGGCACCACCGGTCATCATTTCAAAAAGCGATGTCCATGTCGGTTTTAATCCAATCTATGAATACGCTGCATTACCTGACAAAGCACGTATTGTTGCCGGAATAGAGCACTTGCTCTCGATAACACTTAAAACTTCACTTGAGATCAGCACGACTGAAGCACCATTGGAAAAAAAAGTCGCTGAAAGTTCACCTGCTGATGTTGCACAAGTGGTAACTTCAAATAATTCACCCCAAATGTTCAAAACAATCACAGTACCAATTCTTGGCGAAGGAATCCGCACAGCTCGGGTTGTCTCCATCTTGAAAAAAGCAGGAGATCGGGTAAAAGCGGATGAGCCACTCTGTGAGGTAGAGACGGATAAAGCTGTATTTCCAATCGAATGCGATGTTAACGGTGTTCTCGGCGAGTGGCAGATTCGCGAAGACGACGAAGTCAAAGTTGGTCAGAAACTTGTTTCGCTGAAAGCCGAGTATTCATCAAGTGAAATGAATTGTTCGAATGCCGTGCCAAACGGTGTAGAACTACCTTTAGGTGATGAAGTAACTCAATTTTCTGTGCTTTCCCCACAGGTCATCAGTTCCATGCAGCGCACCGTTCCGGCCACAATCGAGATGACCTGTAACTGGGAAAAAGTTCGTGATGCCCGCCTGCTGAGCAAACAGCTGTCCGGTGGAACACTTTCGACATCAACGATGACCGCATGGGCCGTCGTAGAAGCGATGCGTAAACATAAGCGGTTTGCTTCAATGGTAAGTGGCGAGCAACTGGTGAGTGATCCGGATCGGTTTGATTTGGGTGTAGCGGTTGCATTACCCGGCGACAGACTTGAAACTGCAGTCGTAAAATATGCCAACAAACTTACCTGGGAAACATTTCCGGATGCCTTTAACCAGGCATTGCGTCGTGTGCGGCAAGGCGAAGCTGATTCAAAGAATCGTGTCTCGCTGACGATATCCAGCATGAGTACCTATCAGGTACGTTCAGCGATTCCGGTAGTTGTACCACCTTCCCTGGCAACACTGTTTATTGGCGCTCCACATCTTATGGTTGATCCGAAATCAAAAAACGGTAGTTCCCGGGAAGTTGTTTCACTGGTGCTTACATTTGATCACCGCTGGATCAATGGTGTTGGGGCGGCATCCTTTCTTTCCGAAGTGCGCAAGAAGATCGAACGGTTTGATCTCGACCTAGTCACTGCTTTGTAACTTACGAACTGATTTTTATAGTTTCACAGTAACTATTGTAAAAAGATGCTCGAAGGCATTACCGCAGGGTTCATTCTTTCCCTAGTTCTGTTTCCAGGTACCGCTTGGTTGGTTAAAGTCGGTTTTGTGGGCGCCAAAAAGCAGGTTTTTGCGGTCGCACTCGGTTTTGGCATGTCGCAATTGTTCTGGTTACTGGTTTGCATTCCCGGATTGCTCATGATGACAAAGCATCTTGCTGCCTTGCGTCCGGGCATGCATTTATTCGCGACATTTGTATTGTTCTATATGGCATTCAAAACGATTCGCAGTCGTCGAGTCGAGGCGCTGGACAATGTCGGTGAATTGCCTCCGCTGAAGACATTATTTCGAGATGCATTCAGCCGAGCATTGGCGATGCCCATGCGTCTGCCAACAGCTATGGCAATACTGCTGGCAACGGGTGTGTTCGTCAACAATCCTCCTGCCTGGGAAGTCGTATTGCCCGTTACGCTTGGTGGGATTGTTGGAGTCAGTTGGTGGTGGGGACAACTCTTTTTACTGACAGTACTTTTTGTCAAACGGGTCCCTGAGCGTATAACCATGAAATCGCTCAACAAAATTCGTCCTTTCTGCGCCGGTCTTCTCTGTCTCCTGGGAATCATTTCCCTGCTATTGATCGGCTAGCTGTTAATTTCGTAATTCAAAGTTCAATGTTTGAAGTTCGATGTTCGATGTTCTCTTGGTTCGAGCAATGTCCAGACCTGTAACAGGCCAAGAGATACCTTCGGGTTAGGGCCAAACTTTATCTTTTTTGCTTCGTGTGAAGCCCTCATTCTTCTATTTTACTCATCTTACTTACTCTGTGCGTCCGGTAAAAGCTTGGAGTCAATGGTTTGCAGCAGGTCGTTCAGGAAATCCTCTGGTTTTTTGATGCCTTCCAGTGATTTGTTGGTTCTGGAGCGGACGGCGACCTTGCCTTCTTCGGCTTCTCGTTTGCCGATGACTAACATGTGAGGGACTTTGTCGAGTTCGGCGCGACGTATCTTTGCGCCTAGTTTGTCGGCAATCGGGTCGATTGCTACTCGAACTTTTGCGGACTTTAAGAGTTTTTCGACTTCCTGTGCTCTGGGAACCAACTCGTCATTCATCGGTAAAATGCGCACTTGTTCCGGCGCCAGCCAGGTGGGAAAATTGCCGGCAAAGTGCTCGATCAATACGCCGACAAAGCGTTCCATAGAGCCAAAAGGGGCACGGTGAATCATTACCGGGCGGTGCTTTTCGTTGTCGGCGCCAATGTAGTGCAGGTCGAAGCGTTCGGGCAAATTGTAGTCTACCTGTACTGTGCCAAGTTGCCATTCGCGATCGATAACATCTTTGACTACGAAGTCAATTTTCGGGCCGTAAAAGGCCGCTTCTCCGGGCTCTTCGATGAAGTCGACATCAAGGCTTTCGGCTGCCTCACGAAGCGCTGCTTCTGCTTTGTCCCACTTTGCCGC